>CAYZAF010000436.1:0-1996 GCA_964476435.1 uncultured Syntrophaceae bacterium | reverse complement strand
GTAAGCCTTCGCTACCCTGTCTGCCTTCTCGCCTTCGAGGTGGCCCACCTTGAAGTCAGGGGCGATGAAGACGATGGTCTTCTTGTTCGGGTAGTTCTTCGCGAACCATCCGAAGATCTCCTGCATCTGGCACTGTATGGCTGTGCCCTGGAAGGCATACTTGTTCTTGGGATTGAATATTGCCGGGGCAGGCGTGCCTGCCACGGCCATCACCTTGTTCTCCTCGGTGATGGGCAGCCACGCATCGACCGTCTCGTCGCCGACGATGAACTTGACCTTGTCCTGGTAGACGAGTTTTTCGACCGCGGCGCGGGCCGTATCCTGGCTGAGTTTCGAGTCGGCCACGACGAGCTTGATATTGTATTTTTCGCCTCCCACGGTCAGGCCGCCCTTCTTGTTGATCATTTCGGAGAGGAGGGTCACCCCGTTGACCATATCGAGGCCCAATCCCCACCCGAGCCATGCGACAACGCCGATCGTCAAAGTCTTAGGCGCCCCTTGGGCGGAGGCGGGTCCCCCACCCATGGGTCCGAGCATGAGCATTATCGCCAATAGAAAAACACCGGCCAGCCAGCTTACTCTGTGGTTTCTCATAGCATCCTCCCTCTCTTTAGAATGATCCGGCTAAGATCGCCTCTTTTTCCACTGCTTCCGGATGGGCGTCATTCCACCCGTGGAGACTCTTCCCGGGCGCCCCAGGAAAGGGGCAGGCAGATTGCTCTTCCGCCCTCGAATTCCACCGATTGGATCTTCTAGACAAATACCGTTGAAAAACGAAGGTTGTCAAGGCCATTCTGTGGAAGGGTAGAAAGACTGCCCTTCTTCCCCCGGGGCTCTCCCCCTAAGCCCCCGTTACTTTACCCAATTGCTGCGGAAAAGAGAAGCCAAAAAACGCTGCCCCAAGGCGCATCCTTCCCTTGCTTTCCAGCCCGGAATCTACGCTTCCATGGATGATGTATGCTGCTCATTATCCGCCGCAATGGCAATGGGGCTCCAATTCATGGACAAGAAGGGGGAAATGAAGGTAGAATGGAGGAAGATGGCCTAAAGGACCCTTTCCAAACCCGCGGCCGTGAGGCGCTAGGAGTGGTCTGGTTCCTGGAAAAGAGAGACGGGAAAGAAGCCATGAGAAGCGGGGCAGGGGCCAATGGATCGAAGTGCCGGGCCAGATGGTGAACAACGTGTGGGTACCCGCCCACAAGGTATGGGTCGCCGACAATTGACGGCTTTTTCTGAATTGGGAAGGGCGGTTATGGGAGCCCCCAGGAGTCTCGTGAGGCCCAAGGTGTTGCGGGGAATCATTATCCCCCTGTGCTTCTTTGCCGCTTCTGCGTATGCGTTTAACCCGGGCGACCTTGAGAAGACAGAGGGGACGAATCGGTGTGAGCAATGTGATCTTTCCGGGGCGGACCTGAGCAAGCTCACGCTGAATGACGCCGAGCTCTCAGGCGCGAAAATGGCCTCGGCCAAGATGTCGGGCGTCGATTTGTACGATGCGAACCTTTCCGGCGCCAACCTCGAGGGCGCCGACCTGTCCAAGACCAACCTTTCCGGCGCCAATCTGTGGCATGCCAAGCTGACGGGTGCTGATCTGTCGGGCAGCAAGCTAACGGGCGCAATGCTTTCAGGCGCTGATCTGACCCGCACCAACCTGTCGGGTGCAAGGATCCAGGGTGCCGACCTGACCGGCGCCTTGCTCAACGGCGCAACATGGGTGGATGGAAAAAAGTGTAACGAGGACTCGGTCGGGGTATGTAAAACAGGGCCGAGCGAAAAGGAGAAGAGGGAAAAAAGCGGACACGCTCGCTAAAAGATAGCCCTTGAGCTCATCCGATAAGCCCCTTCGGGATAACGTGCCTGGACAGCTTTCCTTTCACGACGGACGACCCAACAGAGCCGTGTGGGGCAAGAGGGGAATTATTGCTCGACGGGTCTGGCGCAGCCGTATCTTCCACGCCTCCATGAATCTCAGCATGCTGCTCATCCTCTCAATCCC
>CAYZAF010000435.1:0-3475 GCA_964476435.1 uncultured Syntrophaceae bacterium | reverse complement strand
CGAAACCCCCGGTAGATGAGGATGCCGTTTTCGCCGTCCACGTGGCTGATCTTGGTGTCCGCTACCGTGACGCCCCGCAGACCCACGTTCTTCAGCCTGACCACAGCCGCCTGTTTCTTCTCCCCTTCGGACGTGATTGCTTCCGTTGCGCCATCCATGGTTATCCCCTTGTTTGCAGTCTATTTTTCACGAAATTCAAAGTCCCGCCCGCCAGGAGATGCTCCCGCTCATGCGGTGAGACGTCGAGGAGGGTGATGATGGTCCTTCCAGCAGCCTCGATTGCGATCTCCCTGTGGCCGCCCTCGATGCGTTTTCGCACATCGGGAAAGACCACCGCGGTGCCTTCCTTGAGCCAATCGTAGTCGCCGGGGTCTGCGAACGTCAGGGGCAGGACCCCGAAGTTGCAGAGATTGGACTTGTGGATTCGGGCGAAACTCTTGACAATCTTGGCGCACACGCCCAGGTACCGGGGCGCCAGGGCCGCATGCTCGCGGCTCGACCCCTGTCCGTAATTCTGGCCGCCCACCACTACGACAGCCCCCTTGGCCCTGCAGGCAGCGGCAAAACCAACACGGATCTGCTCGAAGACGTGCTCGCTGATGGCCTCGATGTTCGAACGCAAGGGGAGCACCTGGCTTCCTGCGGGCATGATCGCATCGGTGGAGATGTTGTCTCCCACCTGCAGAACTACCTCGGCAGCGAGGGAGTCGGGAAGGGCAGTAAGCTCGGGGAGGGGCTTGATGTTCGGACCGCGCACGACCACTGTCTGCCTCAGCTCCTCTGAGGGGAAGACGATAGACCGGTCGTCAGTGAGATAGGCTTCCGGGTCCCGGATGCGCGGGTATGTCATCTCGGAGGCAAGGTCGCGGGGATCAGTGATCTTGCCCCGGAGCGCAGAGGCGGCTGCGGTTTCGGGCGAACAGAGATAGACCTGGTCGTCTTTGGTGCCCGAGCGTCCGGGAAAGTTCCTTGGGAAGGTCCGCAACGATACCTCGCCGGTCCCCGGGGCCTGGCCCATGCCGATGCAGCCGTGGCAGCCGGGCTCATGGACGCGGGCGCCGGCCCCGAGAAGGGCCACCATGGCGTTTTCCCGGGCGATATTCTCGAGGACCTGGCGGCTGCCGGGGTTCACATGGAAAGAGACGGTAGGATGGACGTGCCTGCCTTCCAGTATCTTCGCCGAGACCATCAGATCCCGGAATGAGGAATTGACGCTGCTCCCCACGATCACCTGGTCCACCCTGGTGCCGGCCACAAGGCGAGCTGGCACGACGTTGCCCGGCGACGTAGGTTTGGCGATGAGCGGCTCGATCTTCGCGAGGTCAAGGGTGAGGTCTTCGTCGTAGGAAGCGCCCTCGTCCGCGGAAAGCTCTCGCCAGGCGCGGCCTCTGCCTTGAGCCTCCAGGTATTGCCGCGTCCGTTCGTCTGAAGGGAAAATGCTGCTCGTGGCGCCCAGCTCAGCGCCCATGTTGCCGATGGTCTCCCGGTCAGTAGCTGAAAGGGTCGCCACTCCCGGGCCGTAGTACTCTACGATCTTGCCCACGCAGCCTTTGACGTCAAAGCGGCGCAGCATTTCCAGGATGACATCCTTGGCACTTACCCAGTCGGGAAGCTCATTGGATAGGCAGACGCCGAGCACGCGGGGGCACGGAAGATAGTAGGGAAAGCCTGCCATGGCGAGGGCCACGTCCAGCCCTCCCGCGCCGATGCCGAGCATCGAGACGCCGGCGGCTCCCGTGGAGTGGCTGTCGGCACCGAGCAGGGTCTTGCCGGGTGCGCCGAAGCGCTCCATATGGACCTGGTGGGATACGCCGTTGCCCGCCCCGCTGAAAACGATGCCGTATCGCGCGCAGGCTGTCTGGAGGAACTTGTGATCGTCGGCGTTCTTGAAGTCCGTGTGCAGGATGTTGTGGTCCACGTACTGGACCGCCAATTCCGTCTTGACAGCAGGGATCCCCAGGGCCTCGAACTCGAGCATGGCTATTGTCCCCGTGGCATCCTGGAGCAGCGTGTGGTCGATCCCGAGGCCGATCTCCTGTCCGGGCGTCAAATCACCCTCGACAAGGTGGCCACTCAGTATTTTCTGGGTCAGGTTCTTTTTCTCGGGAGTCACGGATCACCCACTCTTACAGGAAAATATGTCCGTCGATTTCGGCCAACGAGTTGCAGCCGGTTATGATCATCCCTTTCCTCAAGTCCTGGGAAAGGAATTCCGCCTCGCTACGGACGCCCTCTGCCCCGCCGCCGATGGCCGCACGGATAAACTCCCTGCCTGCCATCACAAAGTCCGCCCCCAGGGCGAGCATCTTGAGCGCATCGAAACCGGTGCGGATGCCTCCGTCTGCGGTGATGACTACCCGGCCCTTGAGAAGGGGAACGAGCCCGGGAAGCACGTCGGCGATCCCCAGCATGGAATCGAGGGTACGGCCGCCATGGTTGGAGACGGCGACTACCCTGCAGCCGGTCTCCAAGGCTGCTGTGGCGTCCTCTTCACTCGTGATCCCTTTGAGGATAAAGGGGAGCGATGTGGATTCCACGAGCTCCTTAAGCTCGCTCAACGACTTGCGGAATACAGGCTGCCCCTTCAAAGCCATGGCTACGGAGCCTGCCCCATCGAGATCGATCCCCACGGCGATGGCCCCGGCTCCCTGCGCCTCCTGAATCAGGCGCAGCAGGACCTTCTGCTCGCGCGGCTTGAAGATCTGAACGCCCCAGCCCCCGGCTTCTCTGATTGCCTGCACTCCGGGCAGATCCTCGAAGGTTTCGGCGCCGTCGCCGATAAAGCCGATGGTCCCCGCTGCCTTGCACCCTTTGATTACTGCCCGGGCGAATTCTGATTCGCTCACCCCCCCTCCCATACTGATCTTCACCCCGCTCATGGAGGAGCAGAAAATTGGAAAGGCTACCTCGTGGCCGAGAAAGGAGGTCCTCATCTCCGGTTCCGCGTGGGGAGCAATGAGACGGGTCTTCAGATGGAGACGATCGAGCGCTTCGATATTGGCGGTGAAACCGATCCCTTTGCCGATCCCCCCCATGCCGAGAGGCTTGCCGTACTTAATGCCCTGGCATAGGCGGTCTGGGCGGCCATCGCAGACCTTATAAACGGCGCAAAATCCCTTCATGCGCTCTGTCGCTTTTTCCCGAGCTTCGGTTAAGTCCATGACACTCCCCGGGGCTGCGCAACCGTCTTTCCTGCACCCATCGATGGCCCCTGGCTTCCCCATTAATCTAATGCTTTGGGAGACCGCTGTCCAAAATAAGGTCAGCGGCCTCTTGACTGGGAGATGAGAATATGGTTGCATATCGCAATCAAATGACAAAAAAACCTCGTTGGTGCAAGGAGGTATTGATCGATGCGGAATGAGCGCTACGATTATTCACCCATCATCGCGAGACAGGCGTTCGAATTGCCCGGCAGAGAAAGGATCGCCCTCTGGCTGGGCGTCAACATCGAATACTTCGACATAGGAAGCAC
>CAYZAF010000434.1:0-2260 GCA_964476435.1 uncultured Syntrophaceae bacterium | reverse complement strand
ACATCGCAATCGTGCCGATGCAGGACGTCCTCGGCCTCGGTCAGGAGGCCCAGATGAATCGTCCTTCGGTGGCGAGGGGGAATTGGGAGTGGAGGCTCCTTCCGTCTCAACTCACTGAGGATATCGGTCTTCGGCTCCGGTCCCTCACGGAGACATACGGGCGTGCATAGCACTCGAGGTACGGCAAAGGGCCCCATCCGGCAGACAGGCTCGAGGGGCGCAAGGCTATTGGCCAGACAGAATTGAGGGCCAAGTCAATAAATGACCTTGCTGCAAGCAGAGAGGGTATCCAAAACAACGAGCGGAAGCGACGGTGAGCGCGGAGGCTCCATGTGGCTTGCGCCACTGGAGGGGGCGCTTAAGCCCCAGTAATTGCCAGCGGAGCGAAGCGGAAGAAAAGTTCTCCCTGCAGGGAAGCTGCAGGGAGACCACAAGTTGACGAGGGGGGAGACATGACAACGAGAAGGTTTTTGGGGACATCGACGTGGGCCTGCACAGTGCTGCTCCTTTGTCTGTACAGTTGGACAGGGGCCCTTATCCCCCGGTCCGCGCTCGCAGACGACGCGATGGATGCCCGCCATCTCATGGAGCGGGCCCAGATGACCCTGGAGACGTTCTCTAAGGCGCCTGAAATGGACGCCTTCCGGTCGCTCGTCAAAAACGCGAGAGGCGTGTTTGTCGCGCCCCAGGTACTGAAGGGGGCATTCGTCGTTGGCGTGGCTGGCGGAAGCGGTGTGCTCGTCTCCCGGGACAGACTGAAGGAGCAGTGGGCAGGCCCGGTCTTCTATACGATCGGGGCGGTAAGTCTGGGTTTTCAGATAGGCGGCGATGCCTCCGAAGTGGTGCTCCTCGCCATGACCGACCGGGGCGTTAACGCGCTTATGAAGACGAGCGCAAAGCTTGGTGCCGATGTCGGGGTGGCAGTTGGGCCGGTGGGCATGGAGGCAGCAGCATCAACGGAAAATCTGAGCGCCGATATCGTCAGTTTTTCCCGCTCGAAAGGGCTTTACGGTGGTGTGTCTGTGGATGGTGCTCTCGTGAAGACCAGGGATGACTGGAACGATGCCTACTACGGCAAGATGGTGACTCCCGCTGATGTTCTTCTCACAAGAAGCGTCACCAATCCTCAATCGGAAGGGCTCCTCGAAATGGTCGCGAGGATCGTCGGAACCCCTTAAAGCGCACACCCGTTCTCGGCAAGCCGTGGCTTAAGGAAGACCCGCCAAGACACCCGCAACCGATGCAAACTTAGCGGGAGGGCCGGTTTACATCGTCACTCTTGCTTTCGATACGCTTGTTATCCGTCCCCTCGTCCGGCTGATCGCTCATTGCCTTCTTGAAGCCGCGCACCGCCTTCCCCAGAGAGCCCCCTACCTCGGAAAGTTTGCCCGGCCCAAAAATAATAAGGGCGATCACCAGAATAATAATAAGGTGAGTGGGCTGAAAAAGACCCTCGAACATAGGCCTCCTCCTTTTTCAAGACTTCCCATACATGTTAAACCCCTTGCGAGGCAATGTCAACTGCCCCGTCGAGGCAGGTGCACAGGGGCCTCGCAGCGTCGTTGCGCCGTACGGGGTATGGTATTACATTTAATACTCATAGAGGAAAACATCGAGGAGGTTCCCATGGGATTGCAGAAACAGGGGTATGACCATGAGGCAACATCCGTTGCAGAGGCAACAGGATACGGTATGGACACGATCCTGGCAGAGCTGATTCCCAGGGCGCTCCTCCTCGGACAACAGATCGTCCAGGTCGCGGGGGCCTGTCCGACCATGGTGGTGGAGATCATGATGGATTCGCCGGTGCTCGCCGATCCGTGCCTGGACAGCAGGGACAGGGCCATGATCGTTATCCTGAGCGGCTCGGTGGTGGCCCGGGGCCTCCTGACGGAGATCGTAGCGAACAAGGGACGGGACATCCTACGCGCCGGACTTTCCATTCACGGCTTCGACTATAGGAACGGACAGGGGCTGGATAGGGTCTTCGGCGTACCTAAGACGGAGATCGCCATGCTTGACGAGTATGTGAGCCGGAGGGTCTTCAACGGGATGGAAGCGGTTTCTCGACTGGTCGAGAACGTGGAGAAAGCCCTCGATGATGCTCTCTTGAGCCCGTTTCACAAGGCATTCGTAGAAGCGGTTGTCTCCCGCCGCATGACCGGCTTTACGGCAAGCCAGATCAACCCCATGGGGCTCATAGCGGGACCAGTCGCCGAATGCGGCCTTGCAGCGGGATAGGATCGCCGTCTGTACGGCA
>CAYZAF010000433.1:0-1730 GCA_964476435.1 uncultured Syntrophaceae bacterium | reverse complement strand
GTCCTTCTCCTCAGGGTTCATTCCGGTGGCCGGCTCATCCATCAAGATCAGCTCGGGATTCGTCGCCAGTGCGATGGCGACCCCAAGGGCCCGCTGGTGCCCGTGAGGAAGGTTTCTGGCCAGCTGGTCTTTGCTGTGGCCCAGCCCCATAAAATCGGCAAGCTCTCCGGCCTTCTCGAAGAGACCGTTTTGCCTTTCTCGGGTGGAGCGGGTATTGAAGAGAGAGTCCCAGAAACGTATCCCTGAGACCAAATGGAAGCCAAGAAAGATGTTCTGCAGCACGGTTAAGTCTCCAAAAAGGGCGGTCCTTTGGAACGACCTCACGAGACCATGGCTGACGATCGTGTAGGGTTTCTCCCCGGTGATCTCTTTGCCCTTGAATATGACCTTGCCCCTGTTGGGAGAATAGGTTCCCATGATAATGTTGAACACCGTTGACTTGCCGGCGCCATTGGGCCCAATGAGCCCGACGATCTCACCTCTCTCCACAGCGAGGTCAAGGCCGCTCACGGCAGTCAAACCACCGAAATACTTGATCAATCCTTTCACTTCGAGGAGGGGCATCTCAAAGACCCTCACCCGATAAGGCCCGCCCCGATGATTTCGTCCCTCGGAAAACGGCTGAGCAGTTCGGCTCCCTTCTCAGTGACCACAATCATGTCTTCAAGTCTGACACCCAGCCCCGGCTCGCCATCCCGGCTTTCAACGGCCATGACATTCCCTACCTCGAATTTTTGGGGGTATTTTGGCGACCACAGCCTGTTGATGATCGGCGGTTCATAGAGAAACAGGCCTATTCCATGGCCAATCTCAATCGTGAACACGCGATCCTCGTCATCGTAGCCCCATGTGCTTGCGGGCTTGAACTTCCGGGCGGCATCTGCGGTAGTAGCGCCGGGCTTGATCGCTTCGAGGATCGAATTCTGGTTATCCAACAGTCTTTTGTAGAGGTCTTTCTCCTTTTGGTTCGGTTTTCGCCCTGCCATGAACGTCCTATAGAGGCAGGTTTTATATCCCAGGTAACCGAAGTTCGTGATATCGCCGTAGACCATGTCCCCAGGCTGAATGATTCTGTCTGTCATGGCAAGCCCACGCTCAAAGGTGCTCGGCCCGCTGAAAAAAGGCACAACCCCGCCGATCTCTGCACCCCCTTCGATCATGGCCTGGAATCCGATCGCCGTCAGATCGATATCGCGGATGCCAGGCTTCATCGCCTCGTAGAGCTTGCACCAGGCCCTGTCGGTAATCGCGGCGATCATCTTCAGACAGTTTATCTCATCTTCTGTCTTTACTCTCCTGGCCTCGAACAGGAGGGACTGGGCATCGAATGTCGCAATGCCCCTCTCGCCCAATGCTTTAAGGGAAGGGCCATCCAGCGCAGTGGTCCCCAGCTTTTCGCCCTTCAAACCCCTCGCCTCCAGTTCCGGCACGATTTCAGAAGCGAAGCGTTTCGCCGTTTCAGCCGTGGCATCGCTGCCGCACACTCCTCCCAGCCAGCAGCGTGCGATTCTCCAGTTCTCCGGCTTGATCCAGGGCCATTCATGAATTCTTTCGAACCGGCCAGCATGCTCCCAGATAACGGGTTCTCCTTCGGCGAAGAAGAGGCAGTATCTCAGACCCGGCATGAAAGCGTCACCGGGCAACCCGGTCGCATAGCGGATATTGTCCTCCCGCTCGAGCAGGCAGGCGGCTACGCCGTTCTTCTTCATCACCTCCCGCAACTTGTCTGC
>CAYZAF010000432.1:0-6943 GCA_964476435.1 uncultured Syntrophaceae bacterium | reverse complement strand
GGCTGGTACTGGGGCGCCATGCACCACTGGGGGCAGTCGATGCACCTCGGGGCGCCGGAGAGCTACGGCACGGTGGAGGATTGCCTTAAGGAGTGCGAGATGGTCGTCTTCTGGTCGAGCGATCCCGAGGCGACTGGCGGTGTTTACGCGGCGTTCGAGGGTACCATAAGGCGGCAGTGGCTCAAGGAGCTCGGCATTACGATGGTCCACATAGACCCCTTTTATAATCACACTGCCGCCCTCTTCGGCGGCAAATGGCTCGCGCCCCGGCCTGCGACCGGCAACAGCCTAGCCCTTGCCATCGCGTACATCTGGATCACTGAAGGCCTGTACGACAAGGCATACGTAGCTGACCGGACCGTAGGCTTCGACCAGTGGAAAGCCTACATCCTCGGAGAGGAGGACGGGGTCCCGAAGACCCCAGAATGGCAGGAGCAGGAGGCAGGCATCCCTGCGAAGGACGTACGTGCCCTGGCCCGCCTATGGGGCACGAAGAAAACGTATCTGGCTGCAGGCGGCCTCTCCGGCTTCGGCTCGGCCTGCAGGGAGGCGACGGGCAACGAGTGGGCCCGCTCCATGGTCTGCCTCATGGCCATGCAGGGACTGGGAAAGCCAGGCATCAACATGGGCAGCGCCCAGCAGGGCACGCCCATTGACACGAGCTTCTATTTCCCCGGGTATGCCGAAGGGGGACTCTCCGGCGATATTGCAGGTACCGCCATGGGTGTCGCCCTCTACCAGCGCATGCCCCAGCTTGCCTCCGTCAATACCGTCTATCAGGAGGTGCCGAGGCTCCGCCTTCCCGACGCCATCCTCAAGGGGCACGCGGAGGGCTATTTCACCGACTCCAAGACCATAGAAGGCCAGTTCCGCAGGTATGTCTATCCTGCCCCCGGGTACTCCTCTGTCAAGATGTACTACAAGTACGGCGGCTCCCACCTGTCGACCATGTGCGAGACGAACCGCTACGCCGCAATGTATCGCTCACCCAACCTGGAATTCGTCGTCAATCAGTCCATATGGTTTGAAGGCGAGGCAAAGTTCGCCGATGTCATTCTGCCCGCCTGTACGAACTTCGAGCGCTTCGACATCAGCGAGTTCGCCAACTGCGGCGGCTACATCCAGCACAGCTTTAACCAGTGCAACCACCGCGTCATCGTGATGCAACACAAGTGCATCGAGCCCCTCGGCGAATCGAAATCCGACTTCCAGATTTTTCTCGATCTTGCGAAACGTCTCGGGTTTGCGGCCATGTTCTCGGAAGGCATCACCGAATTCGACTGGTGCAGGCGCCTCTTCGATGCCACCGACCTGCCCCTTGCAGTATCATGGAAGGAGTTTCTGAGGAAAGGCTACTACGTCATCCCCGCGCCAAAGGAGGAGCTGAGAGCGCCTGTCTCTTTCCGGGCTTTTGCCGAAGACAGGCCCAAAGACACGCCGGAGATCGCCCCTTTACCCGCCGACTACACGGAGCGTACATTCATGGGCCTCCAGACCCAGTCCGGCAAGCTGGAATTCGTCTGCTCGAGCCTGCAGCGCTTCGACCCGGACGACCCGGAGCGTCCGGTCATGACAAAGTACGTGCCGGCATGGGAAGGCCATCATACGAAGGAGCTCTACGAGAAATACCCACTTCAGCTCATCTCCCCCCACCCCCGCTTCAGCTTTCACACCATGGGGGACGGCAAGCAGACCTGGATCAACGATATCGCGGATCATCGGGTGCATGTGGACGGCTACTACTACTGGATAATCCGGCTCAACCAAAAGGACGCCGAGGCCCGCTCAATCAAGGAGAACGACCTCGTGCGGGTCTTCAACGACCGGGGATGCGTGATCTGCGCCGCCCGCATCACGGAACGGGTTCGCCCGGGCACCGTCCACTCCTACGAGGGCTCCGCAGTCTATGACCCCGTCGGCGAGCCGGGGGCGTCACCGGACCGGGGCGGCTGCATAAACGTCCTCACCCCGTCCCGGCCTATCATCAAGAAGTCCCACAGCATAGCGGCAAACTCATGCCTCGTGGAAATAAGAAAGGTGGACGCATGAAAAAGCATCGCCTCATCATCGACGTGGAGAAGTGCGAGAACTGCAACAATTGCTTTCTCGCGTGCAAAGACGAGCATGTGGGCAATGAATGGCCCGGCTACGCGGCTCCCCAGGCGGACCGGGGGCAGGGTTGGATCTCCATCCAAGCCAAGGAACGGGGAAAGTTCCCCCTCGTCGACGTGGCCTATCTCCCGACCCCCTGCATGCACTGCGACCCTGCGCCCTGCGTAAAGGCAGGAAATGGCGCGGTGACGAAGAGACCAGACGGAATCGTCCTCATCGATCCCGTGAAATCGAAAGGCATGAAGGAACTGATTGAAACCTGTCCCTACGGAGCGATCACGTGGAACAAAGGGGTGGACCTTCCGCAGAAATGCACCCTCTGCGCGCACCTTCTGGACAAAGGCTGGAAAGAGCCGCGGTGCGTCCAGTCATGCCCGACGGGAGCCCTTAGGTACCTCTTCCTTGAAGACGCGGACATGGGGAAGCTGATCACGAAAGAGAGACTGGAGGTCTACCGCGGCGCGGCCGAAGCGGCGCACTCCGTCTTCTACAAGAACCTCTACCGCTTCACCCGCTGTTTCATTGGGGGAAGCGTAGCTACCCGCGTCGACGGAAGAGAAGAGTGCGTCGAAGGCGCTTCGGTTACCCTTTTCAATGGCTCGAACGAGCAGATCGCTGAAGACCTGAGCGACCCGTTCGGCGATTTCAAGTTCGACAACCTTCCTCCTCACAGAGGCACGTACGTGCTCTCCATAGCATACAAGAGCCATGAGACGCGGATCACCGTGGAGCTGACGGAGAGCGTAAACGCCGGCACCATCTTCGTTTAAGGCAGACCTCACCCTTCCCCCGGGAAGGGTGCTGCCCTTGTATAAGGATGCGTCGATGGAACAAAAAGAAAGGGCAGAATACGAAAAGAGGGTGCTCGCTCTTGTGCGAAGGGGCTGCGAGGAGTCGCCCTTCAACCGCCTCCTCGGACTGCGCGTGGACCACGTGGGTGCCGGAAAGGGACGGATCACCTTCCTGTCGAGCCCGGAACTGATCGGCAACTACCACAGTGGAATTCTCCACGGAGGCGTCATTGCCGCGGTCCTCGACGCTACAGGAGGCATGACCGCCTGCGCCTCTGCCCTTGGGCGAACGAGGGGTCTATCCATGGACGAGCTCACCCACAGGATGGCCCGCCTGGGGACCATCGACCTCCGGGTGGATTATCTAAGGCCAGGCAAGGGCAGTGAGTTCTCCTGCATCGGCACTGTGATGCGCACGGGACGCAGGGTGGCCGTGACGCGAATGGAGCTCCTTGATCAAGAGGGCACCCTCATCGCCGTGGGCACCGGGGCATACCTCGTGGGCTAGGACGCTCGTTTTCGCCTATTCCCCTGATGCCTTGATCGTGCTCTCTTCCAGTATGATTCTTGCGTCAACTGCAATCGCTCCATCGCCATAGGCGATGAGCGGGTTGATGTCCATTTCTTTTATTTCGGGATTATCTCCTATCATTGCCGACACCTTGAGGAGCAGCTCCTCGATGTATTCTATGTCGACAGCAGGCTGACCCCTGTACCCCTCCAGGAGAGGGTATGCCCTTATCTCCCTGATTATTGCCTTGGCGTCCTTTCTCGTGAGCGGCACTATCCTGAAAGCGACATCCTTGAGGACCTCCACAAGCGTTCCCCCGAGGCCGAACATCAGGACGGGCCCGAATTGGGGATCCTTGCTCATCCCTACTACCAGCTCCAGACCTGGAGGCGCCATCTTTTGAACGGCCACCCCTTCGACAACGGCCTCCGGCACCTTTTCGGCGGCTGCTGCCGTGATCTCCGTAAATGCCCGGGACACATCGCCCGGATTGGCGAGCCCAACCCGCACCCCGCCGATGTCGCTCTTATGCGTGATCTGCGGAGAGACTATCTTCATTACCGCCGGGTATCCGATCTTCTCAGCGGCCGCCACAGCCGCATCCCTCGATTGCGCCAGAAGAGGCTCAGTCAGGTTGATGCCGTATTCTTTCATGATTTTCTTGGACCGCAGCTCATCGAGCACGGTCGTTGATGATTGCCTGACAATCTCCGAAAGAACAGCCCTTCCTCTCGAGGAGGCTTCAATCGGCCTACAATCGGCCGTGCGCGGGCCCTCGAGGCGCACTCTCTTGAATGCGGCGAGGTGGGCCAGGACGGTAAAGACCTGCTCCTCCGAGGGATACACCGGGATGTTATGGGCGAAAAAAAAGTCCCGGATCTTCCGTCTGTCTTCCTCCAGCTCAATATCCTCCACCCCGGTGAGCTCTTCCGATAGCACGATCACCACCGGTTTACCGAATCTCCTCATGATATCAACGGGAACCTGGAGCAGCTCCTCCTGACCCTCGTGGGACATCGTACCGGGGCCGACCAAGAGTGAGCTTACCTTTTCCGAAAAGAATACCCGCCTGATGACCAATACGTCTATCCCATCGCTTGCCGCCACTATCTCGAGAACAGATCTCAGCAACTGGGCTGACGGATAGGGGTTTCCGAGGTCGATGGGGTTCCTGCGGGACGTGCCGACCGGAGCAAGCACCTCGCTCAGTCGAGCCATGGTTTCAGCGCTGAAGTCGCGCATCTCCATGCCCATTGCCTCGCATGCATCTGCGCCAATCACGGTACCCGCCCCTCCACCGCTCACGAGCGCTACGCCCCGGCCGCACCCTTCCGGGAGACAGCGGAAGCCGACCATCGTATCTATCAACTCCTCGAGGCCGCCCATTCTGATAGCGCCGGTCTGCTGAAAAAAGGCATCCCAGACCGCCCTTGCGCCCGCAAGAGAGCCTGTGTGTGAAGAGGCTGCCGCAGCTCCTGTCCTGCTCAAACCCACCTTCCAGACAAGAAGGGGCTTCGTTCCGCTATTGCCTCGCGCTATTTCGAAGAACCTCTTGCCGTCCCTTACTCCCTCCAGATAGGAAGCGACGAGCCGGCTCGCTTCGTCCCTCATCAGGTAATCGAGAAGATCCGCTTCGTTGATGTCGCAGGCGTTGCCGTAACTCGCCACCTTCGAATACCTGATGCCTCTTCCGAAGGAGCGGCCGGTGACAAACTCGGACATCTGACCGCTCTGTGCAATGAACGCAGTGCTGCCGGCCTCCTTTGGGAAGGCTCCACCCGGAATGATGGTGACCCTTCCTTCAGGACAATACGTCCCGAAACAGTTGGGCCCCATGACGCGGATGCCCTGTCTGGCTATCTGCGCCACCTCTTCTTCAAGACGGCTGCCCTCTTCTCCAGACTCGCGAAAGCCGGCGCTCATCACGATTGCGGCCTTAACGCCTTTCTTGAGGCACTCCCGCAGGATATCGGGGACAAAGCGGGCCCCCACGGAGATGCACGCGAGATCGATTTCTTCTGGAATCTCGAGAATCGACCGGTATATCTTAAGGCCGAGCACCTCGCTTCCGCTGCGATTTACCGCGTGGATTCGTCCTCCGTAGGAAATATCGAGGAGTGCTTGGATGTAGCGGGCGCCAAAGGAAGTCAGTGCCTCTGAAGCACCGATGACAGCAATTGAATCGGGACGGAAGAATCTATCCAGCTCATTCATGCTTTTTATCCCTCTCCCTGCAAGCTTCCTCAACTATGGCCTGTATTCGAGGGCGGTTTTCGAAAAAACCCAACCGTCTACTTTCCCTTAAAAACAGGCTTTCTCTTCTCCGAAAAGGCAGTCGTTGCCTCCCTGAAGTCCTCTGACTTGAAACAGGTGCTCTGACCCAGCTGCTCAAAATGGAGCTGCGTCACGAGGTCGGAATCCAGCCCCTGATAAAGAGCTCTCTTCGCGAGCTGAATTGCCATGGGAGCCGATTTCAAGATTTCTGCTGCCATCTTCGCCGTGGCGGCTGCCAGCTCATCCCTGGGGACCACTTCATTCACGAGCCCCAGCGCCTTCGCCTCGTTTGCATCGATCGTTTTGCCGGTAAAGATCAGCTCACAAGCCTTCCCGATCCCGATGAGCCGCGGCAGAGTGTAGGTCGATCCCAATTCAGGGATGAGACCGACCCGCGTAAAGCTTGCCGCCAGCTTTGCGTCCTCAGAGGCGATCCGAATATCGCATGCCAGGGCTATCGTGAAGCCTGCCCCAGCGGCAGGGCCGTTGATCGAGGCAATGACAGGCTTGCCCATGTTCCTCATGATGTGCGGGATCCAAGCCACGGTGTCCTGTAGCGGCGTCACTTGAAGACCCGTTTCAGGAGGTCCCTTACGGGCCTCCTCGACATCGAGCCCCGCAGAGAAAGCGCGGCCCGATCCCGTAATGGTGACAACCCTTATCTCCCCGTCGGCATCCATCTCCTTGAGGGCCTGA
Organism: uncultured Syntrophaceae bacterium; assembly: GCA_964476435.1. Classification (GTDB taxonomy): domain Bacteria; phylum Desulfobacterota; class Syntrophorhabdia; order Syntrophorhabdales; family WCHB1-27; genus CAVVNC01. The sequence continues at coordinate 559 of CAYZAF010000432.1, read as the reverse complement.
ATGAACTCGCGAAAGCCCAACTGACTGAACGCGTTGAGCATCTCCGGACGGTTGAGGGTAATCTTCCCGATCTGATCCTTCTTTTCTATCAGCAGAGTGGTGTAAGCCATGGATGCCTCCTCAACATAAGGTTCTGCAATCAATCCCAGCTCCCGGATCAGGTGATGAATGGTTCCGGCCATGGGGCGACGGATCTAGACCTTGAGAATCGTCACGCAGGAGTGGCCAAGGGCGCCCCTCACGTGGGCGAGGCCCGCTTTGGCATTGGGGACCTGTCTTTGGCCAGCCTCACCCCTAAGCTGAACCACCACCTCATAGATCTGACCCAGGGCTGAAGCCCCCACTGGCTCTCCCTTGGAGATGATGCCCCCATCGGTGCTGATCGGAAGCCTGCCCCCGATTTCCGTGACCCCGTCGCTCACCGCAGGCCCCCCTTCCCCCTCCTTGAACAGGAGAAGCTCCTCTGAAAAGAGGATCTCCCCGGAGGCATCGGTGTCCTGTAGCTCCACGAGCGACAGTTCTTCCGGGCCGATCCCTGCCTTCTCGTACGCCTCCATGG
>CAYZAF010000431.1:0-14341 GCA_964476435.1 uncultured Syntrophaceae bacterium | reverse complement strand
CGGCAGAGGAAGTTCTCCCTCCAGTGGTTCCTCGCCGTCCACCTGCCCGTGCCGCTCGTCATCGCCATGCGCATATTCGGCGGCATCGGCTGGCACGTCGTGACCTATCCCGTGCTCGTGGGCTCCTATTTCGCAGGCCAGTTGATCGGCTCAAGGCTCCTCTGCGGAAGGCCCAGGCAGGGCCTTTGAGACGGGCTCGCATCGCGCGAGGAGCTCTTGAAGGCGCCGGCAGCCTGCTACCCGATCGGCCGCCCTGCGCAGATTGCGAACAGCTGCCGGAACATGGTCCAGGTACTCTTTTAGACCTTTCTCCAACCCCAAAAAGCCGTAGGCCCCGAGGGCCTGCATGAGACGCTGGACAGAGGCCTCCCGGAAGCGCCTCACGAACTCAGCCCAATCCTCTTCCCTTTTCGCCAGGCCGTAGTAAAAGGAGAGGAGCCCGTCTTCTTCGTCTTCCGTGAATTCCACGTAGGGGTCGCAGAGCAGGGACGCGAGGTCGTAGAAGGGGCTTCCGAAGCGCATGCCCTGAAAATCGATGAGGAAGGGCTCCCCGTCCCTGATCATCACGTTCTGGGATTGGAGGTCCCGGTGGACCAGGGAGCGGCCGGATGCATCGATCCTTTGAGCGAGCCCGGCAAGCTCGTCTTCCAGGTCGATGGCGAACGAGGGGTCGATGGTGAGCCCGCAGAGCCCTTCGACGAAATTGTCCTTGAAATAGGTGCGCTCCCACCGGTACAGGTCAGGGCCGAAGGCATCCGCGAGCCGTACCCGGACTGCGGGGAATCGATCTGCCGGATGGCTGTGAAGGCGATGGGCGAGGGCCAGTGTCTTCCGGTAGAGGGGGCCGCGCACCTCCCAGGATGCGCCCCTCAAGGACCAAAGATCGACGGCGCCGAGGTCCTCGAGAACCAGGAGGCAGGCAGCAGGATCGTGGCGGAAGACCCGGGGCACAGATACGCCTATCTCTGCCAAGAAAGCGGCGATTTCTGCGAAGTATCCGTTCTCGACGCGGCCTCTGTCGTAACGGACGAGGATGGCTGTCTGGTCCGTCTTCCATCTGAGGCGGAAATAATCCCGGCCCGACCCTCTTGTTCCGAGGGGCGCGCAATCGATCTCCGTCTCTTGCGGAAGGCCGAGGGCATCCCGAGCAAAGGCGATCGGATCGTCCTGCCTCACGATGCCTTCCCCGGCCACGAGCTGCTTTGTCGCTCAGTCATGAGGTCCTTCAGGCCCTCGTACGCTTCCGGCGAGCCTATGTCGTACCATTCCCCTTCATCTATCACGATGCCGCGGATCGATCCCGGTCGCTCCACGATCCTCCTCGTAAAGGCCGGGATGATCGACTCTATGCCGCCAGGGCGAAAGAAACGGAGCATTGACGTTTCCACGGCATATATCCCGGCAAAAAGATAGCTCCCTTCCCCAGGGACCCCCAGGGTGTGGCGCAGATCGCATATGGCTCCGCTTCTGTCCAGATTCACGTTGAGGAGCGGACCCGTGCTCCTCAAGACGAGGGTGGCCTCCGGCACCCAGCGCTCGTGGGCGCGTACGAGGCCCTCCAGAGGGAAGCGGGCGATCACATCGCCGTTGTAGCAGAGGATGGCCTCGTCTTCTTCCAGGAGATCCTCGATGTTCTTGAGCCCTCCCCCCGTATCGAGGAGCACGGGCTCATGGCGAAAGGTGATCGGCACGCCGCGCCACCTGTTGTCGGGAAACCGCTCCCTATAGACCTCGGGGCAATGGTGCGTATTCACGATGAAGCGGTCCACGCCGATCGAGAGGAGGTGGTCCATGGCATAGGTGATAATGGGGCGCCCGCCCACGGGGAGGAGGGGCTTCGGGCAGCTTTGCGTGAGGGGGCGGAGGCGCGTGCCCAGCCCGGCGCCGAGAATGAAGGCGGTCTTGAGCCTCCGGTATTTCATAGGTAGACCGCCTCTGCGAGGGATTTATCCAAGGTCTCCATCAATAGACCCTCGTGATCTGTGTGCCCGCAAAGTAGTGGGAAAGGATCTGCTCTGCCGAAAATCCGCGGCCTGCCATGGCAGCCGCGCCGATCTGGCAGAGGCCCACACCGTGACCCCAGCCCGCGCCGTGGAACGTGAAAGCCTCGACCTCCCCCCTGCAATCATACCTCGCATCCACCACGAAGGCGCTGCTGAGGAGGTGGGTCGGGGAGAGCCACCGCCTTATCTCCAGTTCCTTTCCCACAGCGAAGGTCGCCTTCGAGCCGATGATCTTCAGAAGGGAGACGCGGCCCGACGGACCGCGAACGAGGGGCTGGATCTCCCTGATTGAGCCGAAATCGATACCCGATTTCTCGTGGACGATCCGGGACAGGTCCTGGGCGGAATACTCGACGGTCCACCGGAAGAACCCCTTTGTCTCCTGATCGAAACCGGGCAGGACCTCGCGGAGGAAGTCCTCGTCTTCCACGCGGCAGTACGCCTCGGGCCGCGAGACGATCCACTGGCGTGCCTGCTCCTCGGTCTCCACCGGCCGATAGGCCTCGGTGGAGTCCGGGACGCTCTTCAGGTAGGGCACCCTGGCATTCTCCCAGGCCGTGCCGAATTCCTCCGTGAGACCGCCGCAGGCCTTCGAATAGCGGGCATCGCAGATCTCGTCCCCGTGGGTGAGCACCATGCCCCGGGTGGCGGCCACTGCCTCTCCCGGCCGGGCCGACGCGATCTTTCTCATCCCTTGGTAGCGCTGGCAGTGGTCATCCGCGCAGACGTCGAAGAGGTCGTGCTCCCCTCGCCCGTACCAGCGTATGATGGTGCCGTTTTCCTCGGCCGCGCCCCCCGCGGACAGACCCGCCCTTTTCTTTCCTACCTTTCCTTCGACGGCCGCCAGGAGCCAGCTCCGGGAGAGGACTGCGTGGGCTTTCAGGAATTCCAGGGGGGCTCGAGGGCTCATCTCCGAGGAAACGACGCTCCGCAGATACGCCTCTGCCGGGATCTCGTCGATGACGGCCATGGTGCCGTCTTCCCGCAAAAGAAGCACCAGATTCCCCAGGAAAGTCTGGTCCTCCGGCCTTTCCCAGTGAAACCGTATTCCGATGAGAACATTGAAGAGGGTAAATGTGCCGTTCTCAGGGGCCTCGAGACGTATGGTGCGGGATCTGGCAGCCTCAATGCCTGCCTCATCGAGGAGCACTATCGTCCCATGCCCGACATTGGCGGAGAATCGGCCGGCAACAGACCTGCCTCCGGGGATGGAAAAGAAGGCATCGAAAAGGCCGCTGATGCTTATCGCGCGGTCTATGATCCCTACCGTGATATGGGGCTCGGCCTTCATCTTCTTGCTCAAGCCCAAAAGGTAGTACGTTTGGTGAGGGGATGTCAACGGGGCATACTTTCACCGAAAGAGCAATGAACGAGAAATCGAGATATGATAAGATTGACGTTGCATCTTTCGTCCCGTGAGAGGCACGTCAATGAAACCTGTTATTGCGGCGATTGCATACAATCCCGCCCCTTACTTCGAGAGGATCCTCCAAAGCCTCACCCGTTCGCCTTTGGTCGAAGAGCTAGTAGTTGTCGCCGGCGAACAGGTCGATCTGCCCCTAGCCGCCGGCGAAGATCTCTTGCGCGGCTCCCTTTACTCCGGCGAAATGCTCGATTCCCTCCTCGACCGGGCCAAGACCGACTATCTCCTCCTTCTCCCCAGGGCAAGCGACCTCTCTTTCGAGCCCCATGGACTGGAGAGACTGGTCCGGACAGCAGAGACTTCCGGTGCGGGCTTGGTCTACAGCGACTTTTACACGATGACGGGCGGCGGAAGAGCCCTTCATCCCCTCAACGACTACCAAGGGGGCAGCGTCCGCGACTCGTTCGATTTTGGCGCCCTCATGCTCTTTTCCGTCCCGGCCGCAAGAAAGGCCAGGCAGGAGCACGGGCGCCTCGGCCCAATCAAGTCTGCCGGTCTCTACGACCTCAGGCTGAAGGTGTCGGCCACTAGCCCGATCGTGCACCTCCCCGAGGCCCTCTACTCTGTGAGCAGCGAAGAGGAAGGAGGTTTCCCAGAGGGGATGTTCTCCTATGTCGATCCAAGGAACGCCCCGGCGCAGAAGGAGATGGAAGACGCCTTCACGAGGTATCTGAAGAGTATCGGCGCTTACGTGCCTGCCGGCCTTCTCAAAGAACGGCGCCCTCAACCTGGCACGTTCCCCGTAGAAGCCTCGGTGGTGATCCCGGTGCTCAACCGCGCCCAGACCATCGCCGACGCGGTGCAGAGCGCTCTATCCCAGGCAGCAAATTTTTCCTTCAACGTCATCGTCGTGGACAACCATTCCACGGACGGGACAGCTGCCGTCCTCTCCGATCTGGCCCGCCGATACCCCACGCTGAGGCACATAGTGCCGGAGAGATCAGATCTCGCCATAGGCGGCTGCTGGAACGAGGCTCTGTACAGCGAGGCGTGCGGTCGATATGCGGTTCAGCTCGATTCCGACGACCTCTACGCGGAAGCGGATGCGCTGCAGCGCCTCGTGGATATGCTCCGCTCAGGCCGATACGCCATGGTGATAGGCTCCTACACCCTCGTCGATTCTTCCTTGAGGGAGATCGCGCCGGGCCTAGTCAACCATAGGGAATGGAGCGACGAGAATGGCCACAACAACGCGCTCCGCGTGAACGGCCTCGGGGCCCCGAGGGCCTATGACACGGCGCTCATGCGCGCCATCGGTTTTCTCAATGTGAGCTATGGAGAGGACTATGCCGCGGCCCTGCGCATCTGCGGCGAATATCGCGTGGGCAGGATTTACGAAAGCCTCTATCTCTGCAGGAGGTGGACGGACAACACGGACTCAGGCCTGAGCCTGGCTGCCTCGAACCGGAACGATGCCTTCAAGGACCTGGTCCGGACGGACGAGATCCGCCGCAGGCAGACTTTCCTTCGCGAGGCTTGAAGGCTTATGGTCGCACCCCGTTTCTCCTCCGTTCTCAGGGAAAAGACGTACGCAGCATACGCCGGCAAGGAGGATTCGAAGCCTCTCTGGGACCTCTATCTCGAGCTCATGAATGAGCAAAAGCGGGCGTGGCCCGATCTGCGGCAGGCCTACGAATCCATGGGCAGGGCCGTCGACCGTGAGATCCTCTGCTCGGGGTTCACGGTGCGCGTGCAGCACAACGCGGGAAGGATCTCGAGCACCCTTGCCCCCGTGAGCGGAGGCGCCACGAACGGCCGTCCCTGCTTCCTCTGCCCGGGCAATCTCCCTTTGCATCAACAGGGCATCCTCTACCGCGGCAGCTACCTGATCCTCCCGAACCCCATGCCTGTCTTCCCGTTCCACTCCACCGCGGCTCACGTGCGCCATCGCCCCCAGGCCTTCGCAGGAAACTTATGGGCCTTCCTCAGCCTCATGCACGACCTCGGCGATGGGTGGACGCTCCTTTACAACGGGCCGCGGTGCGGGGCCTCGGCCCCGGACCATCTTCATTTCCAGGTAGTGCCGGCCGGCCGCCTGCCTATCGAGACCGAGGTCAAGAACCCCGGACGGCTCTCTCCTGTCCGGCATACGGAAGGCGCCGCCATCTACAAGGCCGAGGGCTTGAAGAGACAGGCCATGGTCCTCGTCGGCCGCAAGCCCCGGGCAATAGCACGGATCTTCCGGGCAAGTCTCAAGGCTTTGCAGCACGTGCTGTCGATCCCGGACGAGCCCATGATGAACGTGGTCGGGTTCGCCAGGGGAGACCTCTTCAGCCTCGTAGTCTTCCCCCGGCGCAAGCATCGTCCCCACGCCTTCTTTCGGCCTGGCGACGACCGCATACTGGTGAGCCCCGCTGTCGTCGAGATGGCGGGCGTCCTCGTCACACCCGCAGAAAACGACTTCGAGCGGCTCGACGCAGGCACCATAGAGGCCATTTTCGAAGAGGTCTCCCTCGAGGAGCCCCTCATGGACAAGGCATTTCAATGTCTAGAGTGAAGCTCCCCGCCCTAAAGGCGCGGGGCTTCCCGGAAAGGAATAAAGCCCAATTCATGGCGCTCCTCGACCCCGCCCTAAAGGCGCGGGGCTTGCGGAGCGCTCCCGGTCAAGTCCCTAGGAGGATCTGCCTTGCTTGACCGGGCGGGCACGGCGAAACATGGGGTCCGTTGCAGTCTGATCCGGCCGCACGGCCCTGTCTTCCGTGGCACGCATAACAATAAGAACGACGGCAAAGAGGAGCAGCAAGCCGCCCCATATGATGTAGACCCTTTCCACCTTAGTCCTCCCGACGCAATTCGACTATGCTCGCGTCCCTCGATCATCGGATCATCAGCTTGTTAGAGGCCCTCTTTTTTCCCTCAATGGGAGGAGATGGGGTCTCCTTTCAGCTTCTGGTCCGTGCCTATTGTTTACCACGGGGATGTTACAGCTGAATGTACCGGGTGTTAATACGGCAACAATCCGTGAGCTTACGGGGCGCACACCAGACGGTCGCGCTTTCCTTTAGCGACCGAAGACCTTCTTTAGGAGGTCCGTTGTCCTGGCCGCCGGGTTTTCCCTGATCTTCTGTTCCTCCTGCCCTACCATGTAAAAAAGGCCGTCCAGGGCCTTTGTCGTGACATAGTCGTCGAGGTCCATGGACTCGGGCTTCAAGAAAGGCGTGGCCGGTACCTTTCCCATAAGGTTCTTGTAGGCCCGGGCAACCCCCACTTGCTGCATGCTCGACGAGACGATCGGCTTGAATTCCCCGTAAAGCTTTGAGGACGTCTTTGATTTGAAGTATTCTGTCGCAGCCGTGTTACCCCCCGACAAGATCCGGCGGGCATCCTCGATGGTCATCTGTTTTATCGCGTCGGCGAAGTGGGAGGCTGCCTTGGGCGCAGCCTTTTCCGCAGCGCGATTCATGGCAAGGATAAAATCGTCTACCTGTTTCTGAAAGCCCAGCTTTCCTGCCATCTCTCCTACCCCTCGGATCTTCTCCGGCAGGAGGATCTTGATCGCTTCATTGCCGAAATAGCCGTCTACTTTTGACACCAAGGCAACGGCCTTCTTCGTCCCTACAGAGAGCGCTTCCTTGAGGCCGGACGCAATGGTGCCCTCGTTGAGGCCGGCGCCCTTGCCAGACGTGGCGGGCTCCCCTCCTGACGCGGGGAGGTTCGGCGCGACTTTCTTTATTGCGCTATCAAGCAAATCCTCAGCGTGGACATATCCGGCAACGACGGCAAAAAAACACCCCACAGCTATTCCGAACCATAATCTCTTCATCCCGCGCCACCCCCCGATTGGGTCATAACGAAGACGCCTCGAATAAGAAATAGTAAGCATCGCTTCTCCCAGCCGCAAGGCTTTTCGAGAATGAACAACGAGGAAAGACACACCGTGGAATTGGCTCAAAGGAGAACTAGGTGGTGATATGCTCCCTCACCGCGTACCTGATCAGTTCAGCAAAGGTCTTTACACCCGCGTTCTCCATCAGCTTCCGCTTGTGGAACTCGACCGTACGGGCGGAGATCTTCAACTGGAACGCAATCTCCTTGACCAACCGGCCCTCGCACAGGAGCAGCAGTATCTCGTACTGGCGGGGCGTGAGCGCCACCTGCCTGCCTTCCCGGCCGTACAGCCGCTCGGTCCCTGGGCCAGGCGCCCTTTTCCCCCCTTTTTGTGTGATGATGTCCGTGGCAACGCGGACGCACTCGAGGAAACGGTCCGAATCGGACGGGAGAGGGGATACGGATAGGAGGAAGTAGTCGCCCATGCGGGCAATGTAGAACTCGTCCGCTCCCGGCCTTCCCCGAGCCTTCTTTTGCGGGGAAGGCCCGTGGCGCACCCCCGCTCCGCGGATGATTTCGTCGCACCCCCTGCCGAGCAGCTCCCGCTGACCCACCCCGAAAGCGCGCGCAAAAGCCCTGTTTGCCCTCGCAATGGCAAAATCCCTGTCAAGGATTAGCACCATGTTCGGCGCTGGCTCGAAAACCTCTTCCCATATCTCCTCGATCGATAGATGCGGCTGCCCGGAACACGGCGGAGAGCCTATGGTGACAGCGTTCGTCAGGCCCTTCCCGAGCCGCTGCGATTTTGCCAGCACTGGCAGGGCCTCTTTCAGTCTGCCCAAGTCCTTCCGCTTCTTCACGCTGACAGATCTCCCTTTTTTGCCCAATGGCCACGCACTCCCTCGTTGCACCTTATTGGGGCTCGCGTCGCCCCCTCCGGCAGCAAAGCCACCGGAGCCTCCCCCTCAAACCTCGCTTCGCTCGGTGTTCCGGATTCCCTGCAGCTTGCCGCAGGGTCATTCAATCGATCGTTTCCGCCTTTCGGCCTCGCCGGCCGCCAAAACTGGGGGGTGTTCTTGATGGTGGAGTATCACCCGGGAAATGCATTGCCGGGGAATGGCGCCAGGGCCGCACCTACAGTAGATCGATTTTGCGACGAAGTAAATCGGCGGGGGCCGGATTTTGTGTTAGTGCTATTGCTTACAACGTCAAGGTAGAACGCCTATGCCACGTCCGGTGTCCTCGTCCATTGGAGAGCATAGCGCAAGAGCTCCTGGGAATCTCTGACTCGCAGCTTCTCTTTGATGTGCTCGCGGTGGGCATCGACGGTTTTTGTGCTGATGCCGAGCACTTCCGCGATCTGGTTGTTCTTCATCCCCTGCCCGATCAGCCGGAAGACTTCGAATTCCCGCACGCTCAGCCGCCCGACCGCTGAGGCGCCCTGCTCGCGTCTCCTTCCGTAGAGGGAATCGAGAAGCATATCCGACATCCCTTCGCTCAGGTAGATGCCGCCGCCCAGAACTTTGCGGATCGCCTTGATGATGACGTTCGTCGCGTCGTTCTTGGTCACGTACCCCCTCGCCCCGGCCCTCAGTGTCCGCTCCACGTAGAGGGCCTCCGTATGCATAGAAAGGGCAAGAACCGGCATATTCTCGTCATAGGCCTTTATCTCACCGATCAACTCGATGCCGCTCTTTCCCACGAGGGAGATGTCTGCGATGACGAGGTCCGGCTTTAGCTCTTCTACCTTCTTCATCCCTTCCAACGCATCCGCGGCAATGCCCACAACCTCCAGGTCGGGCTCCTGAATGATGAGCTGGGCCAGACCCTCGCAAACTATGGGGTGATCATCGACGATCAGTATCTTTGTCATTTTCTCTGCCTCCGCCATGTTCCTCTTTGTCGTTGCTCGATCGACGCCTGACGGCCTCCTGCTCCCCTACCACGCACTCTACCATAGTACCACCGTTCAATCGGTTTTTCACCTCCAACGAGCTGTTGATCAGCTCCGCGCGGTACTTCATCAGGTGCAGGCCCAAGCCCTTCCTCCGCTTCGACCTGTCCGTAATGCCTATTCCGTCGTCCTCCACCCTCAGGGTCGTTACCCCTTCAGATTGGGTGAGAGAGAGGCGTATGTGCTTCGCCCTGCTGTGTCTGTACGAATTGATGACCGCTTCCTGGGCAATGCGAAAGAGCTGCATCCCGGCCAGGGCGCCGACGTCGATAGTCTCAGGGCTGAAGAAAGCCTCACAGGATATGCCCTGTACGTCCCGCATGCTCTCGGCGAGCTCGCGAATGGCAATACAGAGACCCCCCGCACCAAGCTCAACAGGGACAAGGCCCTTGGCCAGATCACGTACCTGCCCGATAGCCCCGTTGACGAGATCGACGAGCCTTAAGGCGTCTTGTGCCTCGGGGAGAGACCTGCTCGCGAGGCTCTGGGCCAATGACTTGGCCTTCAATGCAATGCCCGTGAGCTGCTGACCGATGTTGTCGTGAAGATCCTGACCGATCTTTCGCCGCTCAAAGCTGCCTACCCGCATTACTTCGAGTTCGAGCTGCCGCCGTTCCGTCACGTCCCGGATGATCCCCTCGTAGCCGACGAACAGGCCTTTCTGCGAGTACTTCCTGGACGCCGTGATGAGGCAATCGGCCCCCCTCCCGTCCTTTTTTTTCAACTTCAATTCGAAATCCTTCACAGAGCCAGCCTTTTCTATCTCTGCGCGAAGGCTGCTCCCGCGACGGGACTTGAAGAGCACGTCGCCGATGCGGAGATTCGAAGCCTCTTCCCTAGAACAGCCGAGGAGGCGGCAGAATGCTTCGTTGCATTCCCGTATCCTGCCTTCCGGAGATGCGATGAAGATCGCGTCTTTCGAATCCTCGAAGAGCCTCCGGTATTTCTCCTCGCTCTCCCGCAGGGAAACTTCCGCATTCAGGCCAGCGATGTAGGTGCCCGTTTGGCCCGCTATCCTTTTTATGGCTATGCGGCTGAAAGGCGGCACGTCGTCGAGAGTGAAGGAGCCTAGGTTGAGGCAAGCGACTATCCGGTTCTCGCTCCATATGGAGACAACAGCCATGGACCGCACCTCTTTCGGCTCCCGAGACCCGGATATAGGCAAACCCGCATCGCCGCGCTTAAGGAAAAGCGGCCTAATCCTCACGAGACGAGGATCCATGGAGGCGACGTCCAGACGGGCCACCAATTCCTGAAGACCCTTGGTCAGTCCCTTGTGAAACGCGAGACTCAGGGTGCCGGCCCTCCAATCGACCAGATAGACCCACCCGCAGTCCATCTCCGCTGCCTCGATGGCAGCCTCTGTGCAGAGCTGCAGTCCCTTCTCGACACTGGCAGCCCTGCTGAGACCACGGGCTAGGTTGCGCTCGGCATTCAGGAGGTTTTCGGTTCTCTTCCGGCCCGTGATGTCCACGCTCGTCCCGACCATGCGCAGGGCCTGGCCTTCCCCATTGCGGATGAGCATCGCATTCGAGAGCCTCCAGCGCATCTCTCCGGTCGAGCGGAAAAACCGGTACTCGAACTCTGCTTCATCCCGCTCCGAGCACAGCCAATCCCTGAAGAGGACCTGCAGTCTCGCCGCGTCTTCGGGATGAATGCGGCGCATCAGCCCCCCGAGGCTATTCTCGAACGCAGATTCCGACGAGCCGGCCATCGCCTCCGGCCAAGGCGTCCATACTATTTTGTTGGTCTGGAGATCGCAGTCGAAAAGGACAACACGGCCGGCTGCCTGGGCCAGCTGGAGCCGCTCCTGACTATCGCGCAAGGCGATTTTGGCTTTCAGACGTGCTATTGCACCTCCCGTCAGGGCGGCGAGCCTCTCTACGGCGTTCCGCGCAAAGGAAGGTACGCCGTTGATCTCTCTGGACGCGGTGCAGAGGCAGCCGATATGGCCATCCTCACCCCATATGGGGGCTATGGCGAGGGCCCTGATGCCCTCTGCGGCCGCAGGGTCCTGGAAGAGCCTCTCCATCTCCTCGCCCCCGGCGTACATTGGCGTGCCCGCCTTTGCCGAGCGTGTTTGGTCCGATTCGGCATCGTCGAACAGCGTCTCGGCAAAACCGGATGATACGCCTTTGTGGAACACGAGTCTCAATCGGCCTGTTTGCCGATTCTCCAGATAGGCTGCCCCGCACTCCATCTCCGAGACCTCCATGGCAGTCTCGCAAGCCAGGACGAGGCCCTGCTCTGGGGTATCCGCCCTGGTGAGGTCCAGGGCGAGGCTCCTCTGGGCACGGAGGAGATTCCCAGTTCTGTGGCGATCGGAGACGTCGCGAAGGATGAGCGTGACAATCCCCTCCGCCCCGGCGACCTTATGCCCTGCCGAGACCTCGCACAGGAGCTTCGATCCGTCTCTCCTCCTCAAGGTGACTTCCTCGTCCCCCAAATCGGGGAACGGGCAGGGAAGCCCGATGACATCGGAGAGCGGGGAGCCGAGCACTTCTTGGCACCCGTAGCCGAACAGGCCTTGAGCTGCAGGATTCCACTCAGTGATTCGCCCCTGATGGTCAATGGAAATGACGGGATCTTTTAGCGCATCAGCCAGATGCCTGTAGCGCAGCTCCCACGACGTGGTGCCGTCTGTTGTCGAAGATGCCATCCCCTAGAAGCCCCCTCACCGCGATAAGCGTGCCCCTTGGACCCCCTTGATGCCAGGGCATGGATTCACTACTCAAAATCGCCTTCTTTATGGGGAAATTACGATAGAGCTGCCTTACGTGTCAAGGGAAATGCGTTTGCGGCGACAAAGGCCCCAGAAGGATCATCTTATTCCAATTCTAAATCATGACGATATCGAGGCGCCGAGGAAGGAGCGACGAAGGTGTACACTTACAGTACATCGAGGAGCAGATGACGAAGGCAACAAAGATAGCGCCGAGTTAGAATTGGAATTAAAGGAACGAGGTTGCCCGCTCAATGGATGAAGGGGTCCCCATTTTTGCCCTTCTTCACTTGCACCCAGGCCCGGTGGAGCACGTCGAGATACTCGCTGGCTTCCGTGAACGCCCCTTCCCTTAGGAGGTCTTGACAGTACCGATAGAGGCGGAGAAGCGAGCTTGCGAGTTCCGGGAAAGCTTCGCCATTGAGGCTCTGTTCCAGAACAGCGAGGGCCTTCAGCGCTTTTTCTGCATCGTGGCGATTGCAGCTCGCCAGCGCAATGTCAAAAGTCCTGATCACCAGATCAACGCGGCCGGCGGCCATGACGTCTTGCTCCAAGTACCGGGCGATCGCATATCGGTACGCCGGGTCCCCTCCTCGAGGACGCGGGGGGGAAGGCGATTTGCAAAGGGCAGATGCAGCAACCTCTCTTTCCATTGCTCGCGCCGTTTCCATCACCCCTTATCCATCGAGGGCCAGGACTTGCTGCGGCGTCAGGTTGGCCTGGGCGAGAGTTGCCCGGTCGGGATAGCCCGTTATCTGGGAATCCGAATACGCCACGGCCTCTTCCGCTGAATCCTTGTCCCTGATCACACTGTCCGAGCCCACGTTCTGCGTGCTCTCCAGGGCGACGATGCCCGGTCTGGAGATGGATGCCGAGTCCGATTCGCCATTATCTTCCATCTGAAGGCCGGCAGGAGTCTGAATCGGCCGCTTCGTTTTTGCTCCCGGGGATACATCGGAGACCTGTCTGTTGTACGCAGACTGAGAGCCCTGTTGCTGAATTGATCCGGCTAGAGCTGCGATGGGGTGGCTTGTTTCTATCGACATGACCGCACCTCCTTCTTAAGAAGCTTGAGAAGCTTCCTCGCGGCTAGATGATCTCGTGCTTCGTTTGGTCCGTTTCAACGTCCTAATCTCCCCTTCCGAGTATCTATACATACTCGTCAAACAATGTTATCGGACGTATTATAATAATACTTAAGGGGCATGGGGATCTTTTCTCGAGCCCCCATGGGGGGCAATCTCGCCAGTGTCTGTGTGACGCGACACCAGAGGCTGAGGATTGTGTGATTATCCCTCCACCGCAGCGTCTTCCTCTTTTAGCGACGCTTTTGTTCTCCCCTCCCCTTCGTGCGACATTTTCTGCTCTCCCCTAAGGTCAATGCCGTTTTTTGATCCTGTCTTTTTTAGGCTCGGGGCTGCCATATTGCACTGGCATGCCTGTTGCTTCGCGAAAGATCTGAATGACAAAAGAGATCGACTTCAAGGGGAAGAAAAGACGCCTTCGCTCACGGCCATGGGCGATTGTTCGCGACCGAGAGGCTTCCGAAAGGGGCAGAAGCGCCTCTCAAGGCTCACAGGGGAGCTTCATAGAGCGAAGGAAGGAGCCCATGCCCGGCCACGGCGACGTACGGCATCATATGAGGGAGCTTGAGAAGGCCAAGGCATGGGCAATGCGGCTGGAAGGCTTGCTCTGCCGGAGCGAGGCAAAGGTGCACCGCTCCATCGGCGTTAAGGCCCTTGAACGGTTTGCAGAGGAGTTGGCAACTTACTTCAGGGCCCTTCTGGGGGAAGTTTCACGCCACGGACGCACGCTTCAGGGGGCCATGGAACAAGAAGATCCTCTGCGGAAGCAAGCCCAACTGATCGTCGCCCATGCCGAGGCCGGAAGGACCCTCACGAACAGACTGCTTGCATTCAGCGAGGGCGGAAAGGTGCATCCTATCCTCCTCAACGTCAATCACTACGTTCAGGAGGTGTCGCACCTCATCTCGGGCGTCCTGAAAAGAAGGATCACCCTCAGGACCGTGCTGGCAGAGAGAGACCTGCTGGCGATGATCGATCCGGCACGGATGGGCCAGGTCCTCGTAGCCCTGACAAAGCGCGGAAGCGACCTCGTACGCGACGGAGGGGTAATGACCATCAGGACAGACCTGCTGCCGATGCGGAACGGCCTTATTCCCAGTATGGGAGAGAACGGCTGCGCCCTCCTCTCGATCAGCTCCTCAAACGTCTCCCTTGAGCCGGCCTGTTCCCGGCCGGGCAGAGCGCCCCATGCCCGCGGACTCCAGCTTGGGCTCTCTATTGTCCGCAGGATCATCGAGCAGCACCGGGGGGCGTTCAGGATCCACGGTCAGGCAGGGGAAGGTGTCGAATACAGCATCTATCTGCCGGTCCTGCGAGGGGGCTAGTGTAGTGTCAAGCGACCATCGTCGCATGAGCCAGAGACTTGTCCGCCTGAAAGACGGCACT
>CAYZAF010000430.1:0-3773 GCA_964476435.1 uncultured Syntrophaceae bacterium | reverse complement strand
GATGCTCGAATTAACCGATGTCCACACCTACTACGGAGAGAGCTACGTGCTGCAGGGCACTTCCCTGGAGGTTAAAGAGGGTTCGGTAGTGGCGCTTCTGGGGCGCAACGGCATGGGCAAAACCACTACCATCCGCACAATCATGGGTTTTACTCCTCTACGCCGCGGCGTGATACGGTTCAGGGGCAAGGAGATCAGCAACCTTGATTCCTACCGCATTGCGCGGATCGGCATAGGGTTGGTGCCGCAGGGAAGGCTTATTTTCCCTTCCCTCTCCGTATCGGAGAATCTCACCATGGCTGCCCGGGGGGGTGAAAAGGGCGGACTGTGGAACCTGGATCGGGTATATGACGTTTTTCCGGTCCTGAAGGAACGGGCTCGTCTGGGGGGCACCCTACTCAGCGGCGGCGAGCAGCAGATGCTCGCGATCGCCCGAGCTTTGATGACGAACCCCCAACTGCTCTTGATGGATGAGCCCTCGGAGGGGCTGGCGCCGATCATCGTTCAGGAGATCACCCGTATCATCAGAGAGCTGAAGGAAAGCGGCTTTTCCATCCTGCTGGTTGAGCAGAATCTCCACATGGCAATGTCTGTGGCCGACTATGCTTATATAATCAGCAAAGGTGTCATTGTGCACCACGCTACTCCTGATGAGTTGAGGAGTAATGAGGAAGTGAAAGCCAAGTATCTCGGCGCGGCCGGCTCATAGTATTCGACGAGAGCTGGACATTCCCATAGACTGCCTGCACCAAGAAATCAGAACAGGAGGTCGAAGGTGAGACTCAAGGACAAAGTCGCCATCGTGACAGGTGGTGCCCGTGGATTGGGGAAGGCTTACGCGATGCGCCTTTCCGAAGAAGGGGCCCGCGTTGCAGTTACCGACATTCTCGATGCAAGTCAGGTCAAGGCTGAAATCGAAGGAAGGGGGGGTGAGGCAATCGCCCTTTATGCCGATGTGTCCGATGAAAAGAGTGTCGATGAGGCCGTGCGCAAGACCCTGGAGCGCTTCGGCAGGATCGATATTCTGGTCAATAATGCGGGAATTTTCGCCGACGTCAACATAAAGCCCTTCCATGAAATCCCTCTGGCGGAATGGGATAAGATCATAAGGGTTAACCTCACGGGCATATTCCTCTGCTGCAAAGCGGTTTACCCGCAGATGAAGAAACATGGAAAAGGGAAGATAATCAACGTATCCTCTTCCGTATTCTACAGCGGAGTCCCCTATTTCCTTCACTACGTCACCTCGAAGGGCGCCATCATCGCTCTTACGAGAGCCTTGGCGCGAGAGGTAGGCGATGACAATATTTCCGTCAACTCCATCGCACCCGGATTTACCATGAGCGAGGCCGTAGAGAGGAACCCGAAGTTTACGGAGCAGGCCCGTGAGATAGCGGTCGCTAGTCGCTGCTTTAAGCGGGCTCAGAGGCCCGAGGACCTTCTCGGAACCCTCGTATTGCTTGCCTCTGACGAAAGCGATTTCATTACCGGCCAGACAATCGTGGTGGACGGCGGCATGGTTCTCAATTGATCGAAGGCAGTTGATTTCGAGGATGGGAGAAGGGGCACCATGAAAATAAAGGGCATGAGGATCACCCCAATAACGCTGCAATGGAAAAAGACGATCGGGGAGTCATTTGGAGAGGTCGGCAAAAGGGAGGACGATGTTATCGTTGAGCTTTTCACCGACAATGGAATCTATGGTCTGGGCGAAGCAATGACCCTTGGGCCTTTCTATGGGCGGGAGAGTCAGGGGACGATTACGGCCCTGCTCGCGGAGCACATCTTTCCCAAGGTGCTCCTTGACGAGGACCCATTCAATATCGACCTCATCCACCACAAAATGGACAGAACGGTGTCGGAAAACTCCTTCGCCAAGACAGCCGTCGACGTGGCCCTCCACGACCTTGTCGCCAAATCTCTCAATATCCCCGTCTGCAAGCTTATCGGAGGCTCTTACACCGACAAGCTGGCTCTCCACTGGCCGATTGGCATAGAAACTCCCCAGGCAATCCGGGAAGATGTGGAGAAAGGTGTGAAAGCCGGGTTCAAGGCGATCAAAATGAAGATAGGGGGCGATGCTAAACGGGATGTGGAGCTGGTAAAAGCCGTGCGGAAGGCGGCAGGGCCCGACATCGCCCTCGTGGTGGACGCCAATCAAGCCTACGACACGAAGACGGCGATTCACGTAATAAGGCAGATAGAGAAACAGGAGGTGCAAAGGGTCGAACAGCCCGTCCACTACAGGGACTTAGACGGCATGGCAACGGTTCGCCGCGGCGTCGAGGTTCCGATCGGTGCCTGTGAGTCTGCGGTCACCCAGCAGGACATTATTCAGATTATTAAGAAGGAAGCCGCCGATTTCATCAATTTCAAGGTCATGCGCTCAGGCGGATTTTATCCGAGCAAGGCGATAGTTCAGATGGCGACCGCTGCAGGGATATTTTGTGTCAGCTCGACAATGCTTGGGATGGGCATCGAACTCGCAGCCGACGCTCATTTCGCAGCCTCGACAATCGCTCTCGCGCCCAGTCCCCACAAGTTCCACGGTATCGCCTCCGGAATCCTCAAGCTCTTCAACACCGTTGACTCCAAAGGCATAATAAAAGACATCGTCGACGGAGCCCCCTTTATCGAAAAAGGCTTCATGACCGTTCCGAAGGCAGCCGGCCTGGGCATCGAACTGAACAAAGAGCACCTGGGCTCTTACCTGACCAAAGGTAAGAAGCCGGTTTTGCTCGGCAAAACATTTTAGGAGGAAGGCCGCAAGTGTGGTGCTTTAGGCCGTGCGAAGAGATTATGAAGGGTGGAGAAACGCTCTTCCGTCGAGGACGTGCCTGATCGTCCTCGCGATCTTCTTTTTCGTCAGGGGCTTATTGACAAAGGCTCTGACACCCGCAGCTTCCGCCTTGGCCGCATCGACGAGGTGGCTGTGGCCGGTGCACATAACGATCGGTATGTCAGGCCTGATGGCAAGCGCCTCCATGGCAAGGTCGAAGCCCGTCATCTCAGGCATGGTGACATCGGTCATGACGAGGTCGAAGCCGGAGGGGTCTTCTTCCAGGAGCGAGAGGGCCTCTCTGCCATTCATCCGGGACGTCACTTCATAGCCCAGCTCGGCGAGAATCTCCTCACCCACCTCGATGATGGCCTCTTCGTCGTCCACAAAGAGAATGCGCTCCGAGCCTGTAGGAATTCCGTCCTCCTCCATACCCTCGGCTTCCCTTTCTCCCGATATCTCCGGAAAGTAGACGGAGACCGTCGTGCCCCTGCCGGGCTCGCTCTCGACGAAGATAGAGGCGTTCGATTGCTTGAGGATGCCGTGGACGACCGATAGGCCGAGGCCCGTGCCTTCCCCGACCTTTTTCGTCGTAAAGAACGGATCGAATATCTTGTCCATGATCTCGGGCAATATGCCGACGCCCGTATCACTCACGGTGAGCCTCACGTAGAGCCCCGGCTCCATGTTGTGGCGGTTTCCGTCGGACGAAAAAAGGCTGACGGAGGAGAGCCCGATATCGAGCACGCCTCCCTTGTCCCGCATCGCGTAAACGGCATTGGTACAGAGATTCACGAGGACTTGGTGGATCTGGGTAGGATCGCCGAGGATCAGCCCCGAGTCGTCTGCGATCCTTGTCTTGATGCTGATGGTCGAGGGTGTTGACGCTTTTAAAAGCTTGGTAGTCTCCTTGACGATGCTTGAGAGCAGCAAGAGCTTCTTCTCTGTCTCTGCCTTCCTGCTGAACGCGAGGAGCTGCTTCACCACGTCCCTG
>CAYZAF010000429.1:0-2823 GCA_964476435.1 uncultured Syntrophaceae bacterium | reverse complement strand
TCATCCCTTGTGACAGAGGTGATTACGGCATAGGAAAGGCCCATCAGGCCGACTGCCCTGGAGACCCTCTCGGGCTCGTCCGCATCCGGAGGCCCATTGGGTCCGTGTGCTACTGCACAGAAGTTGCAGTCCCTGCTGCACCGCTCCCCGAGAATGAGAAAGGTCGCCGTTCGTCCGTTCCAGCACTCGGCCGCGTTCGGACACTCTGCCTGCTCGCAAACGGTGTGGAGGCCCAGATCGCGGACAAGTCTCCTGACGAAGAGGGAATTCTCGTTCGTGGAGAGCCTCACTCTGAGCCACGGGGGTTTCATCGCCATGTCGGCCCTCACCTATGGGTGAGACAAGATCCTTACTGGGCGGTCCATCCGCCGTCGACGACGGTCTCGGAGCCCGTGACGTACTTCGACTCATCAGAGGCGAGGTAGAGGACTGCATAGGCCACATCTTCGGCTGTCCCGAATTGTCTCATGGGCATCCATCCCAACATTGCCTCCCTCACCTCTGGATCTGCCAGCATGGGGTCTGTCATGGGTGTCACCATAACGCCGGGATGCACGGAATTGACCCTGATGTTGTAGTCGAGGCAGGCTTTGGAGTACTCGATTGCCGCCGCCTTCGTGAGCAGCCTCACCCCGCCCTTGCTGGCTGCATAGGCGGAGGCGTTCGCCGTGCCCACGAGGCCGCCGGCGGAGGAGAGGTTGACAATGGAGCCGCCTTTTGCCCGTCTCATCTCCGGGGCGCAGTACTTTATGCCGAGGAAGACGCCGTCCAGGTTGATGCTCGTCACCCATCTCCATTTCTCGAGAGTCGTCTCCTCGATGGTCGCACCGAGAAAGACTCCCGCACAGTTCACGAGAATATCGAGCTTCCCGAACCGTTCGACGGTCATCCTCACGATCTCTTTCCATTCACCTTCGCTCGTCACATCGTGTCTGGCGAAGAGCGCCTCTCCTCCCTGTTTCTTGATCTCTTCGGCCACTGCCCTGCCTCCGCCATCGTTGATGTCCGTGGCGACTACCTTGGCGCCTTCTGCGGCGAGCAGGATCGATATGGCCCTGCCGAGCCCGCTGGCTGCGCCAGTGACGATAGCGACTTTGCCTGAAACGCGATTCATCAAGGCCTCCTTGAGCATGTCTGGTCTTACGGGGGAAACGTTACCCCTCACGTCCCCATCGCTCTCGGATGGGGCATGAGGGGTAACGTTATCCTGATTGCTTATCCGATGCGCGCTTTAAGGCCTTCTCCTTACGTCGAACCCTAAGGTTTCACTTGACCGGAATCAGCTTGAGCTTCCACACCTTCTCGTTGGGCGGCCAGATGGGCATGCGCTCACCGTTCCACCACTGGCTTGCGATGCTCTCCGTGTAGCAGACCGCCTTCTCGTTGAACTTGATGTCGCCCTGGGTCGTCCCCTTGAACTCGCCGTTCACATAGACGGCATGGACCTTCGCGGAGTCGAGGGAGCCCGCCTTCTCGATGGCCATGGCGAGCATCTGCACGTTCGCGTAGTCCTGCCCTATGCTCACGGAGTCCTTGCCGTACTGCTTCTTGTACCTCGCTCCGAGTTCAGCAGCCCCTGGAGCGCCGTTCTTCTCGGACCAGAAGCCGTCATGGATCACGTAGTTGGAATCCTCGTTGCCCAGGGCCTTGAGGAACTCCGTGGGCCACATGCCCCTCCATCCGTGGATGTACCGCAGCTTCGTCCCTATCTGCTTGATCCCGCGCAGGAGGGTAATCCCGTCCGTGGGGTCCCCCAGCCAGAGAAAGGCGTCAGCCTCGAGGGTCTTCATCTTCAGGATCTGGGAGGAGTAGTCTTTCGCATGGACCGGATAGGGGTCGTCGGAGACGAACTTGTACCCGTGCTTCGCTGCCATTGCCTTGAACGCCTCTCCGAAGGCCTGCCCATCCTGGTCGTCTTCCATGAGGAGGACGGGCTTCTTGATCCTCTCCGCCTCAGGGAGCTTGTCCCAGATCTTGAAGGGGACCTCGGCGCCGCCCACGGGGGAGAAGAAGAAGCTCGCCACCCACTTGTAGTTCATCTTCTCGATCTCTTCCGGCCACGCGCGGCTGCAGGAGTAGAAGACTTTGTACTTCTCGGCGATCGTCGCAGCCGCCATGTTCTTCGGCGTGGAATCGCTCGAGAGGGCAAGGTCTATCTTCTCTGCCTTGATGAGCCTCTCCATGGCAGCGGATGCTCCATCGGGCGACGTCTTGTCGTCCCCGAAGACGAGCTTGAGGGGCAGCTTCTTGTTCAGATCCTTGACAAAGACACCCCCCTTCTTGTTGATGTCCGCGACCGCCGTCTTGTAAGCCCATATCTGCTCAGCGGCGGTCATCGCACCCCCTCCGGTGAACGAGGCAGGCGCACCGATTACGATCTCCTTCTTCTCCGCAGCTCGGGCCCCGGTGAAAACCATGAGGCACACGGCCACGAGGAGCAGGAAGCACCCGGACAGCGTAAGACAACTGCTTTTTCTCATATTTACCCTCCCTGTTGTTGATGTCGCGTTCTCTTTGGGACTGTTTTTCCTGGCAATCAGCCTTGCCATTGCCACCTGAAACTACCTTCACCTCCTCACTTAAGAAGATCAGTGCGCGTATCGTTCCGACGCTGGTCGAGTCCGCAATTGGGGCTAGACCGACGTGAAGCCGCCGTCTACGACAAGCTCTGCCCCGGTCACATACTTGGACTCGTCCGAGGCAAGATAGACGATCGCATAAGCCACATCATCCGGTTCACCAATATGGCCCAGCAGGGTCAGACTGTCCAGGCTCTTTCTGAACTGGCGCGCCTCCTCCGGATCTTTGGGCATGAACCCCTCC
>CAYZAF010000428.1:0-7557 GCA_964476435.1 uncultured Syntrophaceae bacterium | reverse complement strand
AAGCATTCGCCGATGAGGGATTGGTGAGGGGCGTCGCTTAAGCCGTATGTGAAGGGGAACGCGGAAAGCGCCCTCTCGGGTGGAGGAGCGTAAGGGGCATTCGACGAGGTATTGCATGACCATAGACGTCTTCTGCCACGTCCTGCCAGGTAAGTATGTCACGGCAATGCAGGCATTGGTGGACCGGGGGAGAATCCCTCCTTTCAACGACTTCTTCTTGGGAGAGATCCGCGTTGCGGGCATCTCCGACATGGACGAGCGTTTCTCCCTCATGGACGGCTCTCCTGAAACGAGGCAGGTCCTTTCTCTGACCGGGCCGTTCCTCGAGACCATCGCGGCGTCCGATGACGCGGCCAGCCTTGCGAGAATGGCAAATGACGAGGTTGCACGACTGGTCGACAAATACCCCGACCGGTTCGCGGCCGGGGTAGCGACCCTGCCGTTGAACAATATCGAAGCGGCCTTGATTGAGATTGACAGGGCAATAGACGACCTCGGCCTCAAGGGCGTCCAGATAGGGACCGACGTCAATGGCAGACCCCTCGACTCCTCGGAAATGATGCCCCTGTACGAGAAGATGGCTGCCCGTGATCTGCCCGTTTTTGTCCATCCCTCGAGAAACCGCTTTGGCCCTGATTATCCGGGCGAGGAAGATTCCAAGTACAACCTCTTCTCGGTCATCGGCTGGCCCCACTCCACCTCCATGGCCATGCTGCGCCTTGCCCACGGAGGCGTTTTGGAAAGGTTTCCCGGCATTAAGTTCATCACCCACCACGCAGGCGGCACGATTCCCTACCTTGCAAAGAGGATAGAGGGGCTGGACAGGGGGGAGCTGCCCAGGCCCATCGGCGATTACCTGCGCCGCTTCTTTGGCGATACGGCTGTCCAGGGCAATACGGCGAACCTCATGTGCGCCCTGGCGTTCTTCGGGGCCGATCACCTCCTCTTCGGTACGGATTTTCCCTTTAACCGGAATATCTCTGCCACGCTCAGGGCAATAGACGAAATGCGCGTCACCGACGACGAAAGACAGCTGATATGGAAAGGCAATGCGACGAGTCTCCTCAAGCTTCCCGGGTAGGATGGCAGACCATTCTGCAGTCTCGCGTTTCCCCGATCATTTCTCAATCGGTGATCAATCTGTGACCTCATTCTGGTATCCTCGTATTGGTTAGCTTGCGAGGGAGCGGCTGGGCATCGGTTCTACGCTCCGAGGGGGAATGTGGTGAAGAAGGTCATAACCCTCATCAGGCCTGCAAAAATGGGGGATGTTTGTGCCGTTCTAGAGGGTGCACAATCGAGCCTCTGCCTCCATGGGATCGAGGGCCGGTCCATGCGCAAACGGGTGAAGTTCCCGCAGAAGAGATACCGGACTGCCGTCACGATGACGGTGACCAAGGTCGACGGCCTCGGAAAAGAGAAGAGGAGCAGCGAGGTAATCTCGAAAACCAGGGTCGATGTCGTGGTCAGGGAGTGGGATGTCCGGGCGGTAACCGACATCATCGGCGAGGCAGTTACCATTGGCGCGGTCGGGAACGCCAAGGTATTCGTTACCGAGGCAAAGCTTGAGATCATCGCGAACGACGGGGACGCGGACAAGCTCGTCGGCGCCCTCTGCAAGGCTGCCCTCGGGGGAAAGGCGGATGGGAAGATCTTCGTCTACCCTGCGAAGGATGTGGGACGCATGCGGAGGGAGGAGCGGCCAGAGTGAGACGGATCAGCCGATCTCGCGCGCCAATCGAACGGCTCCCTAGGTTTTTCCGGATTTCCCCTTTATCTTTTCCAGCACTGCCTCAGGGGTCATGGGGAGCTCTGTGAGCCTCACCCCTACGGCACTCTGTATTGCGTTGGCCATGGCAGCCAGGGCGGGAACGAGGGGAGGCTCGCCCACACCTCGCATCCCGTACGGAGGAAGCCCTGAGCTGACTTCGACCAGCATGGCGTCGATGAAGGGAGCGTCCGCAGCAGTGGGCATCCGATAGTCCAGAAGCGAGGCGTTCTCCATGACGCCTTCCCTGAACACGCAGTTCTCGGAGAGGGCCCACCCTATGCCCTGGACCACGGCGCCCTGCATCTGTCCCTCGACCAGGGCAGGATTGATTGCCAGACCTGCATCCTGGGCAGCCGCGTATGAGAGGACCTTCACCTTCCCCGTCTCCTCATCCACCTCTACCTCAGCAGCGTGCACGGCCAGAACAGGCGTCAATTCTGGCAGCATCTCCCCGGCGCCCCGTCCAGTTATGGGTCCGGCATAGGGGGACACAAGGTTCTCCTCAACGAGCGCAGTCAAAGGCACGTATGCATCTGGCTTTTCCTTGACCCTCACCCCTCGGCCTCTATACTCCACATCCTCGGGATCGACGCCCAGCTTTCTCGCGGCCCTCTGGCACGCCTGCTCCTTTACGTCCTGACAGGCGCGATAGATCGCCTTTCCCATGGAGCGGGTGGTCATGCTCCCCGCGCTGATCATGGAAAAAGGGGCGGTCTCCGTATCTCCGGTCACCACGGTGACCTGGCTTAAGGGGATGCCAAACTCCTCGGCCACCATCTGGGCAAAAGTGGTGCGGGTGCCGCTCACGTCCGTAGAACCCACCACGAGGGCAATGGAGCCGTCCACATTGACGTTGACATGGGCTGCCGACCCCAGGCAGACGGTAAACCAGAGTCCCGCTGCCACCCCTCTGCCGCAGTTCCGTGCTTTTGGCGCCTCCCGCTCGGCGAGATACTGCTTCATACGCTCAAGGGTCTCCCTGAAGCCTATGTCCCCGTAAGAAGTGCCCATCATCGTTGCATCACCCTTCTCTGCGATGTTCTTGAGGCGGAAGTCGATGGGGTCCATTTCGAGGGCGCGGGCAAGGAGGTCTATTTGGGACTCCACGGCAAAGGCCGCCTGGGCCGCTGACGGCGCCCGATAGGGACCGGATGGCGCTTTGTTGGTCACCACATCGTAGCACTTGATTGAGAAATTGGGCACGCGGTAGGCACTCAGACCGGTAATGCTTCCGAAGTGAACGCGGTCGAGGCCCGGCATGCCGGTTCCTGCCCCGTAGTCGTAGATCATGGTAGCCGAGAAAGCGGTGATCCGTCCTTCGCGGGTGACCCCTGCCTTCAGGGTGATCACTGAGGCGGGTGACGGCCTGGTGGCAGAGAGGACCTCGGACCGCGTCATCGCCATCCTGACGGGGAGCCCTGTTTTCTGTGCAAGAAGCGCGCACAGGGGCGACAATTGCTGGTGCTCCTTCCCCCCGAACGCCCCTCCAACCTCAACGGGTATCACCTTGACGCGGTTCAAGGGCACTTTCAGGAATGCCGCGACGAGGTCCCTCACCTTGAAGATGCCCTGGTTGTCCGTCCATACGAGGATCTTGCCGTCGTTGCCTAAAGCGGCCATTGAAGCCCGGAGCTCTATGTAGCCTTGGTGGACCGTCTGCGTGCGGAACGTATTCTCCAGGACGATGTCGGCTTTCTGGAAGCCCTGTTCCACGTCTCCCCGGACGTTCTCCATGTACCAGAAGGCATTGCTCGGAACGTGCTCTTTCCCTGGGAGGTTTTCCGTGTACAGGCTTTGGAAGATCACCGGAGCTTCAGGCCTCATGGCCTCCTCAGCATCGATCACCGAAGGCAAGGGCTCGTACTCGATGTCAATGAGCGACAGAGCCTCCTCCCCCACAAAGGGGGTAATCGCAGCCACCGCCGCAACGGGCTGGCCGGCAAAAACAACCTTGCCCCTGGCCATGGTCGGCCACATGGGACGCAGTAGCTCGCTTTCCCCTTCCAGCCCCGGCACATCGTCGGCAGTGACGACTGCCATGACGCCTTCCAGGGCCCGCGCTCTCGCGGTGTCGAGGCGGGCGATCCTTGCGTGGGCATGGGGGCTTCTCAAGACCCTTCCGTAAATCATGTTGGGAAGTATGATGTCCGCAGCGAAGATGGCCTTCCCCGTCACCTTATCGAGGGCGTCGATACGGGGCGGTCTCTTGCCGATGCTTTCGTGGTCCGCCATCATCCGTTCCTCTCCTCAGTCGCGGCGACTTTCAGGATGGCCCTGACGATCCTGTCATAGCCCGTGCAGCGGCACAGGTTGCCTGCGATGGCAAGCCTTACCTGGGCTTCCGTCGGGCGCGGGTTCGAGTCCAGGAAGGCCTTTGCCGTGAGAATCATCCCGGGGGTGCAGAAGCCGCATTGAACTGCGCCTTCGTCGATGAAGGCCTGCTGTAACGGGTGGAGCGTGCCTTGCTCGGACAGGCCTTCTATGGTAGTGATCTGCTGTCCGTCCGCCTCTACGGCAAAGACCAGGCAGGAGTTGACTGCCTTGCCGTCCAGAAGCACCGTACAGCTTCCGCAGTTGCCGTCCCCGCACCCCTCCTTGGTCCCGGTCAGTCCCATTTCGTAGCGCAGGACGTCAAGGAGGGTCTGACGGGTATCCACGAGCAGCTCCCTGTCCTGCTTGTTCACTGTCAGGGCTATTCTCTTTTTCATGACACCCGCTCTTTTGGCCCCACCATGCCCGCGTCAGCGGCTTTTTCAAGGGTCCTCCTCGTCAGCACCCTGACTATTTCCCGACGATAGGAAGCCGAACCCCTCACGTCGGAGATGGGTCGAGCCTCGGCTGCAGCCCGCTGCGCAGCCTCATCGATGATCTCCTTTGTCAGGCTCCTCCCCCCAAGAACGGATTCTGCCGCGGCCGCCCTCATGGGGGTAGGGGCTACGGCACCCAGGGCGATCCTCGCTCCCAGACAGCGCCCGCCCGCAGGGTCGAAGACGAGGAAGGACGACACACCCACGACGGCGATATCCATATCCTGTCTGGGAATGTGCCTGAGATAGGCGCCCGAGGAAGGTTTTGGGGGCGCAGGAATCTCTATGCCCACGAGGAGCTCCTCGGGGCTGAGCTGCGTCTTTCCGGGGCCGACGAAGAAATCACGGAGAGGAATGGTACGGGCCCCGCCGGTCTTGGCTGCAATCGCGCGGGCTTCGAGACAGAGAAGGACAGGCGCAGAATCCGCCGACGGCGCTGCGTTGCAAATGTTGCCGCCTATGGTGGCGCGGCTGCGGAGCTGGAATGAGCCGATGAGGGAGCAGGCCTCGTAGAGGAGAGCGTAGTCCGATAAAACGGCAGGGAAACTGACCAGGCGAGTAAAGGGAACAGCAGCGCCGATGAAGAGCCCTTTTTCGCAATCCGATTCCAGACGGTTGAGCTCAGGCACCTTCTTCACGTCCACGAGGACAGCGGGCTGAGTCCGTCCGTACTTCATCTGCACCGCGAGGTCTGTTCCCCCGGCAAGGATCTTTGCGTTTTCCCTATGACTCGCCAGCAGGGAGAGGGCCTCTTCCAAGGAGCCTGGCGCGAAGTATTCAAATGCTTTCAAGGATCTCCCCTTTCAGATTGTGCCGTGCCGGATCGTGCCCGCCCCAATTCCTTTGGGTCCATGTCCCTTCAACTTGTGGATTCCCTGTCCGCTCGCGGCAGGGTCATCTATTCGGCCGTTTTTGCACCCTTTCCGTCTCTCTCCATCTGTCCGGCCGGCACCTAGGCAAGCCCGGAAGCGGCTTCAATACCTCGACCAGACCGTCTTTCCCTTCGGGTCGTCAGGCCATTGACAGGGAAACAATCGATTCCGGCTGCCGGGCCTCCTTTTCTTCGGGAGATGCCCGTTTTGCGGCAAAGGTGCTTCTCTGCACGGGGGCTTTGCCCTCGTGAGAAGATAATTGTATCAAGTCAGCCGTCCATTGGCAACCGTTTACGGCTACCAATCCTTTCGTCCCTCCAGTGACGGGCGCCTTTCGCCTTGCCGCGCCGGCGATGCAGCCTTATGTTTTCTTTCGGAAAGGCGAAAGGCAGCCGACAGGCCTTGAGTCTCCCTCCATTCTTTTCGGGCTCTTCTGCCCGAAAAAGAGAGAACCGCTATGATAGCTGGAAGGGACCTATGAATAGCGCAAGACGCCCGTGGCTTGGAAAGACGTATGTTACTGCGAAACCTCAAGGGGAAGGGCCAAAGGGATTGCTGAAGGTTTCGGCAACTGGGGCGCTCGCCCTTTCTGCTGCCGCCCTGCTTTTTTTGACATTGGTCTTCTGGTCAGGGACCAGCCAGGCCCGTCCTGACGAAGCGGTGTTGAGGGCGACCCTGAAGAACGGCCTCAAGGTTGTCATTGTGCGGAACACCCTTGCACCCGTTGTCGCCACCATGGTGAACTACCTCGTGGGCTCGGTCGAGGCCCCGACCGGCTTTCCCGGCATGGCCCACGCCCAGGAACACATGATGTTCCGGGGAAGCCCCGGCCTCTCTGCAGACCAGCTCGCTGCCATCATTGCGGCCATGGGTGGCAATTTCAACGCTGACACTCAGCAGGCCGTAACCCAGTACCTCCTGACAGTCCCCTCAGCAGACCTGGATATGGCCCTCCATGTGGAGGCGATCAGGATGAGGGGAGTGCTCGACAGAGAGAGGCTGTGGGCCCAGGAGCGGGGGGCCATCGAACAGGAGGTGGCCCAGGATTATTCGAACCCCCAGTTTGTCCTCTACACGAAGCTCCTCGCGGCCATGTTCAAGGGCACACCTTACGCCCAGAGCCCCCTTGGGACCGTCGCCTCCTTCGACAGGACGACCGGCGCCATGCTCAAGAAGTTCCACGAGACATGGTATGCGCCCAACAATGCGGTCCTCGTCATCGTCGGCGACGTTGACCTTGCCGAGGCCCTCGTCAAGGTGAAGAGGTATTTCGGCTCCATCCCTTCAAAGAAGATCCCTGCCCGGCCCCAGGTGCATCTGGAGCCTGTCGAGCCGGAAACGCTCCGGCTCAACACTGACGAATCGTACGGATTGGCCTTCATGGCCTTTCGCCTTCCGGGCTACGCAAGCCCCGACTACCCTGCCTGCAGTGTCCTCGCCGATGCCTTGAGCAACGAGCGCAGCAGCCTGTTCGACCTTGTCCCTGCGGGCAAGGCCCTCTTCGCCGGATTCGAAATCGATACCCTGCCCCAGGCAGGTCTCGGCTACGCCATTGCCGCGTTCCCGAGGGGGGCTGACTCAGGGGCATTGGTGGAGGAGATGCGGAAAATACTGGCGGACGACCTGGAAAAGGGTCTTCCCCCGGACCTCGTGGAGGCAGCCAAAAAAAGGATAAGGACCAAGGCGGAGCTGGAGAAGAATTCCGTGCTCGGCCTTGCCGAGACGTGGTCCAGGGCGCTCGTGCTCGAAGGCAAAAAATCGCCCGAGGACGCGGTCCGGGCCATCGAAGCAGTATCAGTAGAGGACGTGAACCGGGCGGCAAAGAAGTACCTTGACCTCACCCATTCCATCGTGACGATCCTCACCCCGGAAACATCGGGCCAGCCCGCGGCCCCCAAGGAACACCACGAGCCCATCGAGTCCTTCACCCCCGCCCATGTGAAGCCCGTGAAGCTTCCCGGATGGGCGCAAGCACGCCTCGGGCGGCTCGAGATACCTCGATCGACGGTCAATCCGACGGTCTTCACGCTGCCTAACGGTCTCCGCCTTATCGTGCAGCCGGAGGAAGTGAGCGACACGGTAAGCGTCTACGGCCGCGTCAGAAACA
>CAYZAF010000427.1:0-1601 GCA_964476435.1 uncultured Syntrophaceae bacterium | reverse complement strand
GATCCTCGGCTCTCGCCCTCATGCAACACTCGCAGGTGTACTGTAATGGCCGTGCCGAGTGCCTGCGTTTTGGGGGTATCATCACGAACTCTGCGGCCTCAAGGGCCGCCCTTTTCAATTGCTGCCGGGCATCCTTGGGATGCCGCAATTGGAGGGCCGGCGAGAATTGCGGCGGCGAGTGGACGACCGCATGGAGGGATCGCGAGGTGTGGATGCTATGTGAGCCTCGTAGACCGGAAGCTGTACTTGCGTACGCTGGAGGTCATGAGGCGAGTCAGAGCGCCGCAGATCGCGATTCTGAACATGCGGTCGGCCGCGCACCCAGGAACACTAGTCGTGGGCTCTAGTCATGGGCTTCCGCCCAGTTGCGCCCCTTACCGATGGAGACCTTCAGGGGCACGCTCAAGGGGTAGACGTACTCCATCTCGTGCCTGATCATCTGCTCCATCTCCTCCAGCTCAGCCTCCGGAACCTCGAAGACCAGCTCGTCGTGGATCTGCATGATGAGCCTGGACTGCAGCTTTCTCTCTTTGATCTTCCGGTAGATGCTGACCATGGCCATTTTGATGATGTCTGCAGCGGTGCCCTGGATGGGCGTGTTGGTAGCGGTCCTTTCGCCGAACTGCCGCACGTTCACGTCCGCGTTCTTAAGCTCGGGGATATACCGGATCCTCCCGAGAAGGGTCCTGACGAACCCTTTCTGCCGCGCTTCTGCCACAACGCGCTCGATGTACTCCCTGATGCCTTTGTGGCGCTCAAAGTAGGCATCGATGTAAGCCTGCGCTTCCCTGGGGCTCAACCCCAGCTCCTTGGAAAGCCCGAAACCGCTTATGCCGTAGACGATACCGAAATTGATCACCTTTGCTGTCCGCCGCATGGCCGGGGTGACATCCGCGCCACTTACCCTGAATACCTCGCTCGCAACCCTGTTGTGGATATCCTCATCGTTCCGAAAAGCATCGGCGAGAAGCTCATCTTTCGAGATGTGGGCAAGGACGCGCAGCTCGATCTGGGAATAATCGGATGACACAAGCAGAAAACCCTCCTCCGGCACAAAAGCCTCCCGGATCTTCTTGCCTTCTACGCCCTTGACGGGGATATTCTGCAGGTTCGGGTCGCTGCTGGACAACCGGCCCGTGGCCACCACCATCTGGTTGAAAGCCGCGTGGATCCTCCCCGAGGCCTGATGGATGAGGGCGGGCAGGCTGTCCACGTAGGTCCCTTTCAGCTTCGCGAGCATGCGGTATTCCAGGATCTCTGCGGGCAAGGGGTGAAGGTCCGATAAGGTCTGCAGCACTTCGTTGTCCGTAGAAAGGGATGTCTTTGTCTTCCTCACAGGCGGCAGATTCAACTTGTGGAAGAGGATGCGGACAAGCTGCTGGGGTGAGTTGATGTTGAAGGTCTCCCCTGCCAGGTCGTAGATCCTGGACACGATCGCGTTGAGTCTCGAGTCGAAATCCCTCGAGAGCAAGGCTAGGGCCTTTCTGTCCACGCGCACGCCAGTGCACTCCATGTGGGCAAGCACCTCTACGAGGGGCATTTCCACGTCGAAGAAAAGCCGACGCAAACCCATTTCATCCAGCCTTCTTTCCAGCTCGTCT
>CAYZAF010000426.1:0-5689 GCA_964476435.1 uncultured Syntrophaceae bacterium | reverse complement strand
GATCAAGACACGGTACGGTTCGTTCGCCTCGAGCGGAGGCAAGAAGGAGTCCTGTTGACCGAGCAAGAAGGAAGCCGGGTCCGGCTTCGCGGCTCAGATAGGGCTCTACAGCAATGATGAACTGGCAGTGGTGCCGGAAACGACCCTCGCGCTCTCCCGGGGCTGCGGCAACCCTACCGGTTTCGCGGACTTGCGTCCGGGCGAGGTGGCAGTGGACTTCGGCTGCGGCGGGGGGATGGACGTCATACTCGCCGCCCGCAAGGTTGGAACTCATGGGAGAGTCATCGGCCTGGATTTCGCCGAACCGATGATCGAGCGTGCCCGCCAGGCAGTGACCGAGTCGGGTTTACAAAACATTGAACTGCTCGTTACAGATCTCGAACGGACACGACTGCCCGACGACTTTTCGGACGTCGCGCTCTCGAATTGCGTGATTAACCTGTGCCCTGACAAGGACGCGGTGTATAGAGAAGCCTTTCGCATACTGCGACAAGGCGGGCGGATCGCTATCTCGGACGTGGTACTCACGGAGCGCATCGCTCCGGAATTGCAAGAACGCTTCCGGGCCACCTGGGCGGGATGTCTCGGAGGCGCCATTCAGGAAGAAGAGTACTGGCTGACAATCAAGAGGGCAGGTTTTGCGGGGATTCGAGTTGTCGCCCGCTATTCCCTGAAGGGTGAAGAATTGGCTGCCATGGCTTCTTGTCCGGGCGAAGAGTTTACCCCTCCTCCTGCCAAGGAGGATTTGCGTCTTGTCGAAGGCAAGGTCGCGAGCGTCAAGTTCACCGCAACCAAGCGAGGAACGGGCGAGAAAGAATAAGGGGTGATTGCAAGTCATGTCCCCAAAGGTCTTTCCAAACTGAGAGGGACTAACGACAGGAAATGCTAGGACGAAAGGCCTGACGCCATTGGCTTCGCCCGTTAATTGTCATTCAGGTGGATGGCCCCGCTTAATTTTTCAAGGAAGGTAAGGATGCCAAGCAGGTCAGTGAGCGTTACAGAGGTTATGGATTCTGGTCCTTTGACCTCGTACCAGGTATTGGTAGGTATACTCTGTTTTTGCTGCGCTCTCCTCGACGGCCTCGATATGAACATCATTGGCGTGGCCGTGCCGAAGATCGCCGAATTTCTGCGGGTCAAGCCGCAAGCTCTCGGCGCGCCGATGAGCGCCGCTCAATTCGGACCGCTCATCGGCGCGGCCCTCTTGGGCATGCTTGCCGACCGGGTCGGGCGCAAGAGAATGCTCGTTGCCTGCGCCCTCGCTTTCGGCCTGTTTACTCTGCTCTGCGCATCAATTACCAGTGTATGGGAACTGGCGCTCTTCCGCTTCATCGGCGGTCTCGGCATGGGTGGGGCTGTCCCGACCGCCATTGCCTTGGTCGCCGAGTTCGCGCCGACCCGCGCCCGTGCAACCCTCGCCACCGCGATGTACGCGGGCGTTCCTGCCGGCGCCGGGGTAAGCGGCCTCGCTGCCGTTTATCTGCTCCCTCATTACGGTTGGCAGTCTCTCTTTATCGTGGGCGGCGGCATACCCATCATAATCGCCATTATGATGATGCTTCTTCTTCCCGAGTCTCTGACTTTTCTCGTCAGCCGGGAAGATGAAGTCCAGGCAAAGACCCGACGCATTGTCGCCAAGATCGCGCCGGCCTTCGCAAAGGATAAGGACATTCGGTTTTGCTCTACCGACATAAGACGGGTTGGCGTGCCGGTCAAGCACCTTTTTCTGGACGGACGCGCAACCACCACGGTTTTGTTGTGGATTTGCTTTTTTCTGGGCTACTATCTGGTATTTCTCATGTCTTCTTGGGCGCCCACCTTGCTTAAAAAGAGCGGCGCCTCTGTTCAGCAGTACAGCCTGGGCTTTGCCCTCATCAATTTAGGCGCCGTCATCGCGACGGTCACGGTCGGTCGCTTGACGGACAAGGCCAAGAACCCCTACCTGATCTTGCAAGGCGGCTTCATACTCGCGTTCCTGAGCCTCCTGGCCTTCGGATACTTCGCAAGCAGTCCGTTTCTCGTCATAGCCTCCGCCTCAGTGGCTAACGGACTCTTCCTTAACGGCACCGTCTCCGGTCTCGTGGCCCTCGTGACCCTTTCCTATCCCAACGACCTCACGGGTTCCGCGGTTGGCTGGGCCTATGCGATCGGTCGAAGCGGTGGGACGGTCGCGCCGGTTATAGGGGCTATCTTCATCGGACTCAACTGGACCGTCTTCGAAATATGCGGCAGCAACGCAGTGAGCGCGTTGATCATCGTAGGGATCCTCGCGATCCTCGCTTCGCACTCCGCCAGAATCCGCAAGGCGGCAAGCAACGCGCGCTAAGGGAGAGGGGGGCCTGCGAAGATCGGGCCGGGCTACCGTCGGCACATCACGGGCGCTTACAGGGCGAGCTTGAAGATATCGATCGCGTTCTGTGAGAAGATCTTTTCCTTTTCAGCGGCGGGTATCTCCATCCTCTCGATGGACCTGATGGTACCCTCTATCATACCCCATCTGGGCCCGAGGGGCGCGTCCGTGCCGAAGAGCATGTGGTCGGCGCCGTAGTAGTCGTAGGCGCACTGGAGGCCGGCCGTGTGCCCGTAGAGGGCCGTATCGACGTAGAAGTTGTGGAAGTGCTCGTAGATGTCGGGCTCGTTTTCGACGAAGACCTTCGATGCCGAGACGTACCACCTGAGCCGCTCGGCGAAAAAAGGTACCATGGCGCCCGCGTGATGAACGATGAACTTGAGATTGGGGTACTCGTAGAAGATGCCGGACTTGACGAGCCGCAACATTGCGGAGGTCGTCTCGTAGGGCCAGCTATAGAGCCCTCCGTCCCAGTCAAAAGCGTCGTTCGTTTCGGGGTGGAGCCAGATGGGAAGCTTGTAGCCGGCCATTTTTGCGAAGAGGGGCTTGAATTTCGGGGAGTCGAGGCGCTCACCGGCTATACGGGTATATATCTGTATGCCCTGAAGCTTCAGCTTGGTGATAGCCCGGTCGGCCTCCTCCAGCGCCGCTTCGATGTCGTTCATGGGCAGGCAGGCGGCTGCGCCATAGAACCTGTCGGCGTGCTCCACGAGAAGCTCGGTCAGCTCATCGTTGGCTATCCGGGCCAGTTGGACCGCGTCCTTAGGCTTCACATATTTCTCCAGGGGGACCTTGGCCACAGTGAGCATCTGGAGCACGTCGGGATACCTCTCCATGAGCTTGAGCCGCATCTTGAGGTCGACTACGGGTCTCGTATAGATCTCAATCTCATTTTCGATCGCCGGAACCTTCTTCCGATAGAGGGCCAGGTATTTCTCAGTCATGATGTGTGAAAACACGTCGATTTTCATAGTATCTCCTTCTCGTTTCTTATGTTATGCTGACCATTACAAAGCGTCAAGGAAAAACGTGTAGATTCTGGAAGAATAGATTCCTTTCTTCTTCTGGTAATCCGCGACCAACGTCAGAAGGCCACGTCCTCGACTTATAGGTGAACTGGAGGAAAGTGAACGCTTCATTCGCTATCAACACTTCACGCCCAGCAAGCTGACTTCCCGAAAGAAAGCGGGTGATGTTCTTCTTGCAACACAGGATTACCGGTGGCTAGATTAACGCATGTGGCGAAAGGGAGAAAGCCGGGCGGGAAGGATGTAGCGAAGTCATGCCAGTCGACTACATCCCCGGGGCCATGCCCGCTTGTTAACCGGATGGCTATTGGGGAGGTATACGTGAGGGGGCGTTGGAGCAGTGCCAAGTCCAGGCGGCTATGGCGTACGGCCACCTGAAGGCATGTGCATCGTTTAACGCAAGGCAAGGTCAACTAGTCAGCCAATTGGGGGAACCAGAATCCCGCTCCTTAAGCTCAAAGAGAGGAGGAATGACTCGACAGAGGCTCGGCGTGTCGGCGGTGATCGGGAGCTCTTTAGCCATCTTTTTCCCGGGGGCCATGACATTTGGTTACCCCGGGGTCATGGGGCCCTACTGGCAGAAAACATTCGGCGTCGGTAAGGGTGCGATTGGCCTGTCCCTGTTTTTTCTGCTGGCGATGGTCGGGATTTTCAGCTTCACCGCCGGGAAAGTTCAGGAGAAATACGGAACCAGGGTGGTGATTAGAATAGGCTCGGCGATTGTCGGCCTGGCAGCGGTGGTTTCGGCTTTCGCCAGCAATATTTATATGATTTACGCATGGGCCGCGCTGAACGGTACAGGAGCCAGTCTCATATACATCCCCGGTCTTACGACTGTCCAGAAGTGGTTTCCCGAGAAACGTGGCTTGGTTTCAGGAATCGTGAATCTCTCGTTCGCCATTTCAGCCGCAATAATGGCACCGGTTTTCGCGTACATGTTCAAGCTGCTGCCCTATCAGACCATGAACTTAGTGATTGGTTTCGCTGCACTTGTCGTCTGTTTGGTCGGCGCAAATTTTACCGAAGTTCCGGAACGGTCCAAGTTTGCCGAGAGTCCCGTTCCCTCCCGGGCTGCACAACCTGCTCACGGAGGCGATGCGGCGGTGCGCGGGAAAGATCGATCCTTCTCTGTTCGCGAAGCGGTTCAAACGAGGGCTTTCTGGTTTATCTGGGGCGCGTGGGCATTCGTGGGAGCCTCCTGCATGAGCATGGTTACTCTCTCAACAGCACTCGGG
Source organism: uncultured Syntrophaceae bacterium (assembly GCA_964476435.1). Taxonomy (GTDB): domain Bacteria; phylum Desulfobacterota; class Syntrophorhabdia; order Syntrophorhabdales; family WCHB1-27; genus CAVVNC01. The sequence continues at coordinate 1,076 of CAYZAF010000426.1, read as the reverse complement.
CTCTCGCGTGGGTTTTCGTTCAGCGATGCTGTGTTGATCCTGACGTCGTTCAATCTCACCAACGGTCTAATTCGATTCCTTGCCGGATACCTATCCGACATCGTAGGCCGCAAGCCTCTCATGGCAATTAGCTTTTTCGCCGCAGGGATCGCGTTTTTCTGGTTGCCACACCTATCGGGTCTGGGTGGAATATGTGCCCTGGCTCTCGTAATCGGGCTCGCTTTTGGCACGCTGTTCGCTGTATCGGCCCCCCTCGTTACGGACTGCTTTGGGCTGAAGCACTTCGGGGCCATCTACGGCTTGACCTTTACCGCCTATGGCTTCGTGGCAGGCGTGTTGGGACCGGCATTGTCAGGACACCTACTGGATAGCGGCACGGTCACCTTCGACGGCGTTTTTGCCTATCTAGGGCTTCTGGCGGTAACAGCAGGAATACTGATATCTTTAGTGGTTCCACCCAAAGTAGTCATGCTGGAAGACAAGGTTTTGGCTAAAGTCCCGGTATCGGGCTGACATGAGTCGTTGCGGAAGCGAAAGAACGAATAGTCTTTGTTTGGTATGGGTCTGACCCGCCCGCATAAAAGGTGGATGGGCGTGCAACAGCCAAAAAACTCAACCTGACCGGGAAAGCGTGGCATGGAACTCGGAAGGACGAAACGAAATATTCGACTGAGATGCAAGTGGTGTCGCAATCCCGAAGGCCTCAATCGGGGCCCCTCGTTACGTACAGATGATCCTCACGTTCTCAACCCCTCCGGGGTGCGTTCACGGCAAGCAGTTTCCCGCGCAAAACGCCCCGGTTTACGTTTGTTTCCCTGGCAAACAGTGATCCTTTACGAATGAAGCAAATGTGTGGCAAAAGGGAGGGTAATGATGAATAAGAAATGCTGTTCCATGTGCTTTGCCGCTGTCCTACTTCTTGTCTTTCAATGTGGTTGCACCTATACGGCGTCTTTTAACAGACTGCCCTACGTCAACATGGAGTCTGTGAAACGGTACTCAGAAACTAAGAAAAGCAAAACTCCCCAAGAAATATCGTTCCTGAAAGAATATCCCAAGGAAAGTTATGCTGTGTT
>CAYZAF010000425.1:0-2899 GCA_964476435.1 uncultured Syntrophaceae bacterium | reverse complement strand
TTCCACGACGCCCCCGTGGCGTACGTTGTTCTCGATAAGAGAGGCATCATCGAGGAGGTGAATCGCGAGGGGGAAAGGCTCATCGGCCTTCCGGCGGCCAGGCTTAGGAGGACACCCATATCCCGCTACCTCTCAGCCGATTCCCTCTACGCCTTTGCAAGCCACCTGGAGGCGAGCCTCTCGAAGAGTGAGAAGCAACGCTGTGAGGTAGTCCTGAGGAACTGGTCAACCGGCGCGTCTGCCAACATCCTCATCGAGACCGTCAGCCTCTCTTCTTTCTCGGGAAGTAATCGCGTGCGCAGCGCCCTCATCGACATCACGGAAAAGAAGAAGGCCGAGGAGGGGCTCCGCGAGAACCAGGCCCGCCTGGAGGCAGTCCTCGCGGCGATTCCCGACCCCATCATGGAGTACGATGGCGAAGGCAGGCTCATCAGGGCCAATGCGGCCGCAATGAGAATGATCGGCACCACCTCCCGGGATTTCGGAAAGGATGACGTGGTGGAAACGCTGAAGCTTTCCAATTTGGACGGCAGCCCAACCAAGACCGAGGATCTTCCGACAGCCAGGGCCGCAAAAGGCAAAACCGTAGCAGGAGAGGAGTACTCGATCAGGTCCGTTGACGGAGAGGAGCGGATCATCTCGACGTACGCCACGCCTATCTATAAGGACGGCGAGGTCTACGGCGTCGTGGGGCTGTGGCACGATATCACGGATGAGCGCAATGCAGAGGCCGCCCTGGAGGCGAGCGAGTCCATGTTCCGCTCCCTCTTCGAGGCCAGCCCGGACGCTGTCTTCCTGACAAGCCCGGACGGACGGATAGCCAAGGCCAACCCAGCGGCCTGCGCCATGTTCGGCATGTCGGAGGCCGAGCTGTGCCGCCGGGGCCGGGAGGGACTGGTCGCTCCGGACGATCCCCGGCTGCCTGCGGCCCTGAAGGAACGGGACCGGAAAGGCCGGCTCGTGGGGGTCGAGCTGCGACAGATCCGGGCAAACGGTGAACGGTTCACCGCCGAGGTCGACTCTGTCATCCTGCCAAACAGCCCTACCCCTCGGTCATTCGTGATCATGCGCGACATTACCGAGCGCAAGCGGATGGAGCAGGATCTCAGGGCCTCGCGGGACGAGCTGGAGGTCCGGGTGGAAAGCCGCACGGCAGAGCTTCGGCAGGCCAACGAGAGCCTTCAGAGGGAGGCTGAGGACCGGGCCCTCCTCGAGGCCCAGCTCCGGCAGGCCCACAAAATGGAGGCTCTCGGCACGCTCACAGGGGGCATAGCCCATGACTTCAACAACATCCTTGCGGCCATCATCGGTTTTGCGGAAATAGCCAGAGACGGGATAGGCAGGAATGCAAGGGCTTACGTCCCCCTTGGCAAGGTGATCGAGGCGGGCATCAGGGGAAGGGAGCTCGTAAAGCGCATGCTCACCTTCTCACGACAGGCCGAGCAGGAGAAGAGGCCCCTGTCGCTCTCCAGCATCGTCAAGGAGACGGTGAAGCTCCTTCGGCCATCCATCCCGGCCACGATCAGCTTCAACGTAATCGTGGGGAGCGAGTCAGGCTACATCCTTGCTGACCCGGTTCAGGTCCAACAGGTGGTTATGAACCTTTGCGCCAACGCAGCGTATGCCATGCGGGAAAAAGGGGGCATCCTCGAGGTGACGATCTCCGATTTCACCGCTCTGGCCGGCAATGGGAACATTCCCGAAATGGCGCCCGGCCTCTACATGAAGCTGAGCGTCCGGGACACGGGAGCGGGCATCGCTCCGGAGATCATCGACAGGGTATTCGATCCCTTCTTCACCACGAAGGGGCCCGGCGAAGGTACGGGCCTCGGCCTCTCCGTGGTCCACGGCATCGTGCAATCGCACGGGGGGTACATTGTCGCTGAAAGCGAGCCGGGCGGGGGCGCGGTCTTCACCGTCTATCTCCCCAAGGTGGCCCAGCGGACGCAGGCCGACGCAGCGGCAAGGGAGAGGATCCCTACCGGACACGAGAGCGTGCTCTTCGTTGACGACGAAGAGCCCCTCGCTGAGACGGCCCTCACCATTATTCAACGCCTCGGTTACACGGTGATTGCCAAGACGAGCAGCTGCGAGGCCCTCGCAACATTCAGCGCCGACCCTCTTCACTTTGACCTCCTCATCACTGATCAGACCATGCCGGAGATGACGGGAATCGAACTCGCCGAACAAGTCCGCTCCATCAGGCCGGACATTCCCATCATCCTCTGCACGGGCTTCAGCCATTTGGTCGATGCGGAAACCGCCCGGGCAGCCGGCATAAAAGGATTTGCCATGAAGCCCCTTACCAAAAGGGAGATTGCAAGGGCGATCAGGAGCGTCCTGGACGAGGGCAAGTAGACGAAAGGCCCCACCTTTTCCGCCCGTCCCCTTTCGCAACTGCTAGCAGTCCAAGACCCAAAGGCCGCCCGTCCGCTTTCGAAGGCCATTCCTTCCGAAACGCTTCCCGCCTCCGGCTCTGACCCGTCTAGACCCAAGACTCCCCGAACGCGCCCATCCGGTAGCCTCTGGCCACCTGTCACATCCGACCGATCTGTGGCAGCCGTTCATTCTGGGATCGCTTGTTCCCAAGAACCCAACGGCACCCGTCCGGGAGGGCTATTCCTTTCGATTCGCTGCGCCTTAAGCGCTGACCCGTTGACACTCCAGACTCGCTCACCCGCCGATTGCGGACCCACCCGCGAGACGGGAATAGCATTAGTCGCGGGTTCTTGGCTTTTTCGCTTTTGCTCTGTGGTCGTCCGCAAACGAGAGCGCCCTACTAGGAGGCTACCCCTCGGAATCAGGCGCGTGGACTAAGGGGTAAGCCCCGCATCCACGGGGTGCGGGGCTTACTCACCATTCCCGTCACGCTCGTCTTCCATTAACGGGTGCCCCAGCG
>CAYZAF010000424.1:0-7886 GCA_964476435.1 uncultured Syntrophaceae bacterium | reverse complement strand
TCGATGGACATCCTTCAGGAGACATTCCTCCACGCTTTCCAAAAACTCCATGACTTCGAGCCCACCTCGGAAGCCTCTTTTCTCCACTGGCTGAGCCGCATCGTGGAGAACGTGATCCGGGACCAGCTCGATTACTCGGGGGCCGACAAGAGAGACACGGCAAGGGAGCGCTCCCTGGACCAGTCGATTGCGGTTTCGACCGGCCGTGTGCACCTACGCGACCTGATCCCGGACGAGGGCACCTCCCCCACGCAAGCCATGGCACGGCGGGGCATCAGGTCGGCCGTCGACGACCTTCTCCTCGAGCTTGACGAGGTCGAGCGGGACCTGATCATCCAGCGGATGCTCGAAGGGCTCACCTTCGGAGAAATGGCCGTTCAGCTCGGCAGGACCGAGGACGCCGTGAGGAAGCACTTCAACCGCTCGTTCCAGAAACTCGTTGCCCTAGCGGAGAAAAAGAAGGTACCCCAGAGGCTCGGCTTCGGATGATCAAAGACGGGCCGCAGGACGTCTCAGGGATCGTCGACAGCTTCATCGAAGCATTGCTCGAGGGCGGGGATCGATCGACCCTGGAGGAGTATTGTGGAGAATACCCTTCCCTGCGCACCCTTTTCGAGGCGAAGTATGGGGTCGTGAGGACCCTGGAGGAGGGTTTGAGGGAAGACGGCTTCGCGGGCACCGAGATCGACGGTTTTCTCATCGTCGAGGAGATCGGGCGCGGAGGCATGGGCGTGGTCTATCTTGCCCTCCAGCGATCCCTCGATAGATACGTGGCCCTCAAGATTCTGCCTTCTGGCTTGACCGCAGACGCGAGGGAGATAGCACGCTTCCGGGCCGAAGCCAGGGCCGCTTCCAGGCTCAGCCACCCGAACATAGTGCCTGTCTTTTCAAGCGGTGAGGAGGCAGGCATGCACTACATCGCCATGGCGCTTATCCCCGGCCTTCCACTCAACAGAGTGCTCGAGGGACTGAAAGGGGCGGGCAAGGGCCGGCTGACGCCGTCCTTTGCGAGGGAGATCATCGAGAGACATGCCGCTCTTCGCCGCATCTTAAGTGCCGCCGGAAGCGATGCGTCGTCCTTTGTTGCTTCCGGACGGGACCCGTCGTTCTGGGATCAGCCATACCTAGGCTTCGTTCTCTCCCTCTGCTCAGAAATCGCTGATGCTCTCGCCTACGCGCACCGGAACAAGGTTTGCCACGGCGATCTCAAGCCCTCGAATATCATGCTCTCTCCAGGCGGCGTGCCCATGATCGTCGACTTCGGCCTGGCAAAGGACCTGAGGTCGCTCGCGAGTCTTAAGTCGCAGGATTTCCTCGGCACCCTGGCCTATGCTTCCCCCGAACACCTGGCGCACAACACCGTGAACGAAAAGTCGGATATCTGGTCACTCGGCGTGACCATGTACGAGATGATCACCCTTCGACAGCCTTTTCGGGCTGACGATGTAGCAACAACAGTGGATAGGATCGCTAAGTCCGACCCGCCGTTGATGCGGGCCCGATCCACGGGGATCTCGAAAGACCTGCAGGCAATAGTCGGCAAGTGCCTAGAGAAACAGCCCAGAAAACGTTATGACGATGCGCAAGCGCTTAAGGATGATATCGATAGGGTTCTCGCCGGGAAGCCCGTCGCGGCCCATCCCGTCGGGTTGATGGGCAGGCAGCTCAAGCGGGCAAGGAGGAACCCTCTCGTGTCTCTCCTCGGTGTGGCCCTCCTCTGTTTCGCCTTGATCTTCTCCTGCGTCGCCGTGGTTTCTTCGATACGGAAGTCGATCAACGCGGGAACACAGTATTATGACGAGGGCAGGTATTCGGAGGCGGTGGGGTCATACGACGGGGCGCTGAGACGCCTGAGATGGATTCCCTTCGCCGAAAGGGAGAAGGCAGAGGTGCTCTGCGATCTTGGCAACGCATGGTCCGGAAAGGGGGCATACGAAAAGGCAATCCCTCTCTACCAGAGGGCCCTGGAGATCGATCCCGGCCTCGTCTCAGCGCTCATGGGTCTCGGCGACGTATACTTTGAGATGGGAGCATACGACAAGACAGTCTCCTGCTACGACAAGGTGCTCGCCCTTTCTCCGACTGACAGGAATAGCTACTATCAGAGGGGAAAGGCGTATGAGGCGCAGGGGATGTATGACAAGGCCTTGAAGGATTTCCATGCGGCAATCACCCTGGCTCCCGGGGACGTGGACGCGTTGAGGGAGATCGCCTCTGTGCTTCGGGAGAAAGGCCTGTCCACTGAAAGGGAGAGGAGTACTTACATGGGCAAGGGTGGCTTCACGCCTTCCGAGATCAGGACCATCCTTTCCTTGGTGGACCGGAAGCGATGATCGGCCGTGATGGCTCGGTCAGGTGAGACTTTTCGTCACAGGATGATGATGCCAATCAGGACTGCGAGGATGATGAAGAGAATCACCAAGGTCTCTATGCGGCCGGCGCGCGACATGCTGCCCTCCTTTTTCAATTATCGTCGCCATTCCGTGGATATTAAGGGCAATGGATCAGCCGGTACCCCCAAAGACGTACGAAGGGGGAGGCACCCATTTGCCGATTTCTTGACCCCTCTTAAGGAACCTGTGTTAATATAAGACGTTTTTGCGAGGGATGCGTCCGATGTTCCCAAGGAGGGTATCATGAGACGCTTCATTCATTGGCTCGTACTGGCGTGCGGGTTCGTCCTCGTCTGTCTGCGGCTCTACCCTACCGAAGACTCCGAATGGATCTCGAATCTCTTCTTCGATGACGCCATTCGGGTGAAGATCGAGGCTATCAGCCTTCAGATGATCCAGGATGCAGGCGTATCTTCCAGCAGCTTCGCGTCCTACGCGTCCAACCTCGCGTCCACGGTCCATACGTTCGTCATCCTCTTCGAGGTCCTCGTCATAGCCGCCGTTTTTTTTCTTGTGGCGCGAAGAATCTAGAGACCATCCTCGCGGCCTGTACGTGCTTTTGTCTTCTCTCGCCCTGGTTAGGCGGCTTTTTCCAACGGCTTTCCATCCGTTGGCGGCAGACTTAAACCCTAAGCCTTAAATCCAATAGGAAGGTAACCCTCTGACTTTATCATGTCAAGAACGAAGGGCAAGGAGGTAGATGGAAAACGAGGAGGAGGTTTGGGTTGTGATTCGCCTGGCCAGTTCTCGTGCTGTCGATGTCCTTATGCGGTCAGAAGGAGCCTATAGGACAGGATACGTCCCCTTTTTAGCCATTCTTTCGTGATCTCGCGATGAGGGGGACATGCTGTGACGAAAGGATGGAGGGACACATCAATGGATTCGGCGACACGGTGCTAAATGGGATGCCTTCAAGACCACGTCCGGTTCGCCTCGGCTCGTATGTGTAAATGGACAACGCCAAACCTCCTCAATATTACGTACGCACCGAGCACACTTCAGCAAGGAGTGTGCCACACGATAAGGGCTTGATATGACAGGACAACAGGAAAAGTAACGGACCGGTTCCCAGTGGAATTCATTCCATATATTATGGAATCGATTCCACAGTGCGGCGCCCATTGCCCCCTTTGAGCTTCCCTCGGTCACGGGCCTTTCCGGATCGCCCGGCAAGGGTCTGAGCCTTTCGGGAAGAGGGACTTCGCACCGGACCTTCCGAAGGGGCGCACCTTTGTAAGAGCCCCCCTCGATGTCTATAATCTTCATGGGCCCAGCACGGTTTTCTCGTCAAGACCATGGGCCGGACGATACTCAAGAAAGATGAAGGAGGACCTATGCTCGGGAAATACATGGTTGCCGGTCTATTGCTTCTCCTGGCAGGCGTCTGCGCAGCTGCTGGATCGCAGAAGCAATCTTCCACCTCCTACGAAGGGGTCGCCGATATGTTGCAGGACGCCGTGTCAACCTACCTGACCCTGGAGCCCCGGTTAACGGAAAGCCAGAAAGAGGAGTTCAAGGAGGCCTACGGCCAGCTGTGCGAGTCGTACCAGACCTCGGGAATACTCCTTGAATCTGCCATAGACACCGAGGATCAGGCAAACGCGCATACGGCTATTGTGGCTTACAGGCGCACTGTCACACAGCTGCCGGCCATGGCGGATAAGGTTTCCCGCCTCGTCCAGAGCTTCAAGGGGGGGAAGTAGGCGACGCGGCACGCCGGCTCTAGCGATAGACGCCGCATTCCTTCGTGGCATCTACCCACACCTTGACGAGGGGGCAGCATTGCCAGGCCCTAAAGCTCCGTGCGACACAAGCCGAAGGGTAACGAAGTTAGACGCTAAAAGGCGCCCGGCCGCCCCCGGAGCGAGCCGATTTCTTGTTTTGACGCCTCATCCAAAACAAGAAATCGGCTAAGACTTCACTAGACGAGGCAGACGCGCAGGGTCCAACTCCACCTCCCTCTGGCTCCCATCCCTCATATCCCGCACGAGCGCCTTCCCCCTTGCTACCTCCTCCTCCCCCACTATCACCACGTAGTCTGCGCCCAGGCCGGCAGCATACTTCATCTGGGACTTGAGCGACGCCTCGGCGGGAGCGTAGGCAAGCTGCATGTCCGATGCCGCGAAGGCCTTGAGGATCGGGATGAGGAGAAGCCTCGCCCTCTCTCCCACGGCAGCGAAAAAGTAAGCGGGCTCTTTCCGAGGAGGAAGCCTTTGAATGAGCGATGCGAGCCGCTCCATGCCGAAGGCGAAGCCTATGCCGGGTACTGAAGGTCCGCCCATCTCCTTGACGAGGTTGTCGTAGCGGCCGCCAGCGACAAAGGCATTTTGCGCGCCCAACTCGGAGGAGGTCACCTCGAAGACAGTGCGCGTGTAATAATCGAGGCCCCGGACGAGGCGCTTGTTTACGGAAAAGGGAACACCGAAGCTCTCGAGCTGGCCGAGACACTGGTCGAAATGCTGCCTGCACCCCTCGCAGAGAAAGTCGAAGACCACGGGGGCCTCCCGGATGATCTCGTTGCACTCCGGCACCTTGCAGTCGAAGATGCGAAGAGGATTTCTCTCGATCCTGCCTGTGCAGTCCTCGCAGAGCCTCTCAACTTTGTCGCGAAGAAATGCCACGAGGCCGGTCCTGAACCCCTCGCGGCACTCTCTGCATCCCACACTGTTGATCTCCACAACGTATCCGGCCACGTCCAGACGCTTCAGGATGAGGTGGATCATCCAGATAAGCTCGGCGTCAATGATCGGCTCGGCCACGCCGAAGACCTCCACGCTAATCTGGGAGAACTGTCTGAACCTACCCTTCTGAGGTCTCTCATGGCGGAACATAGGACCCATGGTGAAAAGCCTGCTCACCCTTTCCCGCGCATAGAGCGAGCCCTGCAAAAAGGCGCGGACCATGCCTGCCGTACCCTCGGGCCTTAAGGTCACCGAGTCGCCGCTGCGGTCCGTGAAGGTGAACATCTCTTTTTCGACGATGTCTGTGGTGTCCCCGATGCTCCTCCTAAATAGCTCGGTCTTCTCTAGGGCCGGTATCTGCATCTCCCTGTAGCCGAGAAGCCCGAAATAGTGCCTCGATGCCGCCTCTATGAGGTTCAGTTTCTCGACTTCCTCCCCGTAAACATCCCTGAATCCGCGGAGAGCTTTTATGGTTTCCATGGCTACTCGGCCCCTTTCCTATAGCCTTACAACTCTATGACTACCGCCTCGATCATGCCGTCAATAGCCCGGATCTGCCCGAGAACATCGCTGTCGATGGGGCTGTCCACGGACACGAAGGCCGCCTCCTCGCCTGTCGTCTGCCTCGACAGACCGAACCCCGCTATGTTTATGTCGTTGTTGCCGAGAATGGTGCCCACCTTCCCGATGATGCCCGGCCGGTCCATGATCCTGAAATGGAGGAAGGTGCCTTCCGGTATTATGTCCAGACGAAACTTGTCGTAGAGCACAATGCGGCCGGAGCCATCAGCGAAAACAGTGCCTGCGATGGTGGTCTCCGTCTCGTCCGTTCTTACCTGGATAAGCGCGAGGTCGTTGAACTTGTCGAACTGCTCCGTCTTCGATTCCTCTACGGCTATGCTCCTGTCCTTCATGAAATAGGGGGCGTTGATGAAGGTAATGGTCTCCTTGCACGAGACCTCGAGAAAACCCTTGATGGCGGCAATGGTGAAAGGCTGGTAGCTGAAGGGCACGTCAAACTTGCGCTCGCAGAGGTCTTCCTCGAACATCTTCCCTACCATGACGAACCGCAGAGCGGAAGCCCTCCCTTTGGTAAGCTGGGCTGCGAGCTTCCCCATTTTTTCGGCAAGCTCGAAGTAGCGCTGCATCTCCGAGGGAAGCTGGGATTTGATGAAGGGAATGTTCACAGCATTCTGGTAGGGCTTGCCGTGGAGGGCGTTATAGACCTGCTCGGCGATGATGAGAGCGACCGCGTCCTGCCCCTCTCTCGTGTTGGCCCCTATGTGGGGCGTGGCAAGGACATTCTCCAGCTCCAGGAGCTTATTTGCCCCGGCAGGCTCCTTTTCAAAGACATCGACACCCGCGGCGAAGATCCTGCCCTTTTTCAGCGCGTCGTAAAGGTCGCCCTCGTTCACGATCCCCCCTCTCGCGCAGTTGACGAGAATGACATTCCCCTTGGTGAGGGCAAGCTCACGGGAGGTGATCATGTTCCTCGTGGCCGGCGTGAGGGGCGTGTGGAAGGTGATGACATCCGCCTCCCGGAGCACGTCTTCGAGGCGATTATAGAGGATAACGCCCACTGCATCCGCTTTGCTCTTCTTTATGTAGGGATCGTAGGCGACGACCTTCATGCCGAAGCTTTTCGCCCGGATTGCCACGTTCGTCCCTATTCTTCCGAGGCCGACGATGCCGAGGGTCTTGTTGCATAACTCGATCCCCATGAACTTCTTGCGGTCCCACTTGCCATTCTTGAGGGAATTGTTCGCAAGGGGGATCCTGCGGGCGGCCGCGAGCATGATGCCCATGGTGAGCTCGGTCGCTGCCAGGGTATTCCCCGTAGGCGCGTTCATCACGATGATTCCCTTCTTGCTCGCCGCCTCGATGTCGATATTGTCGAGCCCCACCCCTGCGCGGCCGATCACCTTGAGCCTGCCGGGGTTTTCTAGGAGCTTTCCAGGAATGGACGTGCCGCTTCGCGTGATGATCCCGTCATAGCTGCCGATGATCTTGACGAGCTCGTCCCGCGGGATCCCCGGCCTGATATCCACCTCGATGGTCTTGTCGAAGGTGAGCTTGCGGACGCCCTCTTCGGAAATGTTGTCCGTCACCAGCACCCTGTATGGACCCATGGGAACCCCTGCCCGGTTGTTTTTTGGATCGTACAAAGATACCATCGGACCCGGTGAAAATCAATATTGTATACAGCCGGTCTGTCCCGGGTGTCCCGCTGCGGGTGAGTGCAAAGTGGGGGTTTAGGTGTTTGGCCGATCGCATGTTCGGGATCGCTGCGCCCCCTGACCACTGCTGTACCGGCCTTCGGCCGCTACCCCCGTGGCAATCCGGCTGCACTCAACATGTCTGGTAAGACGGGGGTGCCCCGCTAAAACGATGTGGTACATTTCTACCTTGATCCTCGGCCAGCACGGCTCAGATTGCATCCCCATCTCATCGATCCCTCCATGCGATTGTCCATCCACGCCGGAATTGAACGCTGCTTCGCCCGCCAATTCCGGCCTTAAAGGAAAGTACGTTGATTCATGGGGCGGCCCTATTATGGGGCCGCCAGAAGCATCCTTCGGTCTTCGCCACCAATCCTTGTCTTGCCCGTCCGGGAGGGCTGTTTTTTCTCCATTCGCTGGGAGCACCCGCGATTGAGTACACCTTGTTTGCGCGGGGTCACAATGCATGAAGTCGCCATGACCTTATCTCATGTTATGTGGGTATCGAGCATTCCTCATGGGTACGGGGGTTATGTCTTGCCCGTCCGGGAGGGCTGTTCCTTCTCGATTCGCATCGCCGGAGGGGCTGGGGT
>CAYZAF010000423.1:0-3547 GCA_964476435.1 uncultured Syntrophaceae bacterium | reverse complement strand
AAAGGCACGGCCTTTGCCCAGAAGGGGTCGAAGAACCACCTCATTACCACAGGCATCGAGCACGATGCAGTGCTCAATACGTGCCGATGGCTCGAAAGCCGCGGCTTCGAGGTCACGTACCTGCCCGTGGACCCATGGGGCATTGCCGATCCCGCTTCTCTAGCGCGTGCCATCACTGACAGGACGTTCCTCGTGAGCATCATGGCTGCCAACAACGAAACAGGGTCGCTCCAGCCCATCCGCGAGCTGGCTGAGGTGGCGCGCAAAAGGGGTGTCCTTTTCTTTTGCGATGCTGTCCAGATGCCGGGAAAGATCCCTCTGGACGTCGAGGAGCTCGGCGTGGACATGCTCGCGATCTCGGCCCATAAGCTCCACGGGCCAAAGGGCGTCGGGGCCCTCTACGTCCGTAAGAACGTGGGGCTGGAAAGCCTGGTGAGCGGTGGAGGGCACGAATGGGGCTTGAGGGCAGGCACGGAGAATACGATCGGCATCGTGGGGTTCGGGAAGGCGGCGCAAGGGGTGGCGCGGCTCCTCGCGTCCATGGGCGAGGTGGCCAGGTTGAGGGACAGGCTGGAGCAGGGCATAAGGCTCCTCGTGCCAGCATCCAGGCTGAACGGCCATCCTGAGAGACGGCTCCCCAACACCCTCAATATGACCCTGCCCGGCTTCCGCGGTGAATCGATGGTAATGGCCATGGACGAAAAGGGCGTCTGCTTTTCGTCTGGATCGGCGTGCCGCTCCGGCTCGCCCGATCCATCGCACGCCCTTCTCGCCATGGGCCTCTCGCACGCCGAGGCCCACTGCGCTGTTCGCTTCTCCCTCGGGTACGGGAACACGGAAGAAGAGATCGATCGGACTTTAGAGCTCATCGGGCAGACCATCAGCCAATCGAGAAACACGGTGCATTTCGTGCCATGCCGGTAAGGGGTCTCACCGGTATCTCACCTTTCCCGTCAATGCAGCTGCAATCGTGTTCTTCTGGATCTCTCTGGTACCCTCGTAAATCTCGGTGATCTTGGCATCCCGATAGAAGCGTTCCACCTCGTATTCCGTGATGTAGCCATAGCCGCCGTGGATCTGGATGGCTTCGTCAGCCACTTCCACGGCAGTCCTGGCTGCAAACACCTTCGACATGGACGTCAGCCTCGGGTCGGGCCTCCCCTGGTCGCATCGCCACGCAGCCTGGTAGACGAGGAGCCGCGCAGCCTCGATCTTGGTGGCCATATCGGCCAGTTTGTGCTGGGTGATTTGGAACTCCACCAACTTCCTTCCGAACTGCGTCCTCTTTTTCGCGTGCTCAAGAGCCCGGTCGAAAGCCCCTTGAGCGATCCCGAGGGCCTGGGCAGCCACCTCGACCCTGCTCTCCTGGAAGAATTGCACGACCTGATAGAAGCCGCGATTCTCTTGGCCGAGAAGCTGCGTCGCAGGGACCAAAACATCCGTGAAGGAAAGTTCGGCAGTGGACGTCATATGGATTCCCATCTTAGGGGTGATTTCCGTTGCCTCCAGTCCCTTGGTCCCTTTCTCGACAATTATGGTAGATTGGCCGCGGTGAGAAGGCCCTAAAAATCCGTCCGTCTGGCAGAGGACCACGAAGAAATCTGCGAGACAGCCGTTGGTAATGAAGGTCTTCGTTCCGTTGATGACAAAGAAATCTCCTTCCCGCTTCGCCTTGGTGGACAGCGCGGTGATGTCGCTGCCGTGATCCGGCTCCGTGTAAGCCCCTGCCGAAATGGATTGCCCCCTAGTCACGGGAATGAGATACTTTCTCTTCTGCTCCTCCGTGCCGAACCGTAGCACTACTTCGGACGAGAAATCGGCGAGGCTCAGGGCGATGCCTACACTGGAATCCTTACGGCAGAATTCTTCGACTACAAGCACGTTATCAATGATCCCGCAGCCCTGGCCCCCGTATTCCTCTGGAAAATGAATGCCCACAAAGCCAAGGTCGCAGGCTTTCATCCATATCTCCAATGGGAACGTGTGCTCCCTCTCCCAGCCCAGTATCTTTTCCTTGTCGTACTGGCCCTCGATGAACTCCCTTGCCGCCCGCTGTATATCCCTCTGCTCTTTCGTCAGCTCGAAATTCACCTTTGCCCTCCTTCGTCTTTTCGATTCGGTGTTGCCCGCGGAATCCAGGCCCCCCCTTCCTTTATCGCACGAATTGGGGACAATTTGAACTGAAAGAAGCGCATGGACGAGAGCAAAAGGACAGATTGGCCGCGAGGGGGCCTCGTTACAATTAACCGTGGCTTGTTTTCGCAGGCCGCAGTCATTACATTGTGAAGGAATCCCAAAAACGGTCAGGGAGATGAGAGGCCAGAGCGAGCGACAAGAAATCGACGTATGCCGCACGGAGGCCTGCCTTCGCCTCTTCGCCGACGAGGTCTCGGACGGGCTCTCCTCCTTCCCGAAAAGCCTGCCATGCAAGTACCTCTACGACGAGGAGGGCAGCAGGCTCTTCAAAGAGATCATGGAGCTGCAAGAGTACTATCCGACCCGCTGCGAAGCGGAGATCCTGGAACGCCACAAGGGCCGTATTGCCGCGGCCTTGGGTAGCAGGGACTTCAACCTCGTGGAACTGGGCGCGGGCGACGGCGCCAAGACGAAGATCCTCCTGAGGCACTTCCTGGAGGCAGGTCTGCGCTTCAGCTATGTCCCCATAGATATCTCAAATTCAGCTTTGCAGGACCTGAGGGATAACCTGAGAAGGGAGTTCCCGGGGTTGATGGTGCAGGGGTTGGCTACGGAATACTTCGAGGGCCTCCAATGGCTGGCCCAGTCTTATTCCCGGACGAACCTTATCCTGTTTCTCGGGTCCAACATAGGGAATTTTACCCCTTCCGAATCGCGCTCCTTTCTTTCGGGCCTGTGGAATGCCGCGAACGGCAGCGATCTTGTCCTCATCGGTTTTGACCTGAAGAAAGACCTCGATACCATGCTCATGGCGTACAATGACCGCCGGGGTGTGACTGCCCGGTTCAACATCAATATCCTGCGCCGCATCAACGGCGAGCTGGGCGGAAACTTCGATCTATCGAATTTCGAGTACTACAGCACGTACAACCCCAAATCGGGCGCAATCGAAAGCTTTCTCATCAGCCGAAAGAGGCAGAATGTGCACATTGACCTCTGCGGCCGCGCCTTCTCCTTTGCCGAGTGGGAGCCCATTCACACGGAATCTTCCTACAAGTTCGACAGGGGGGAGTTCAACAAACTCGCGTGGGAGAATGGCTTCGAGGAAGCGGATAGCTTCTCCGATTCCCGCCGCTATTTTGCGGATGTCCTCTGGAGGGTGCGGAAATAGCAGCCTTATTCCAATTCTAACTCGGCGCTATCTTTGTTGCCTTCGTCGCTCCTTCCTCGGCGCCTCGATATCGTCATGATTTAGAATTGGAATTACTCCTTCTGCAGAGGCTGGTTCTTCGGAGCCATGGGTACCAGCTCGAACATACTGCCGTCGCTCAGCGTGAGGATGCCCGTCCTTTTCGCCATGGACAACCTCTTCTCCGTCTGCCAGTTCATGTAGAAGAGCCCTATGACTGAG
>CAYZAF010000422.1:0-2719 GCA_964476435.1 uncultured Syntrophaceae bacterium | reverse complement strand
GCACACCTGGGCCTCGCCTATCTTTCCGGGAATCAATAAAGAGTCGTCCCGTGATCCACGTAGAGGATCTGGCCTGTTACCGCTTTTGATACGTCACTTGCAAAGTAGAGGATTGCTTCCGCCTGATCCTCCACGTGCGATTCCGGCAGAGTCAAGTCAATATGCCTGGCGCACGCATCCGCAAATTCCTTGTTGAAGAACTGGAATGCTTCCGGAGCATTCAACGGTGTTGGTGTCGGGCCGGGCCCGGTTGCATTGCATCGGATTCTTGTCGGTGAATACTGAAGAGCGATGTTCTTGGTCATGGCGTTGACAGCAGCTTTGGCTGCACTGTATGCGATACCTGCAACGCCCTGACTGCCGATGGATGAGACGTTCACGATCGATCCCTGTCCGGCCTTCTCCATGTGCTCCAATACATACTTGCTCATATAATAGACAGAATACTGGTCGATCTTCACGACCTGGTCGTACCAGTCCTCCGTGCAGAGATTAATCGGCAGATGTCTATCGGCTATGCCCGCGTTGTTGACCAATACGTCGATCCTGCCATGCTTCTTGACGGTCTCTTCCACGACCCTTTTGCAGTCCTCCCTCTTTGAGACGTCAGCCTGGACTGCCATGATTTCCCCGCCCTTTGCCATGATTTCATCTACGACCTTCCTGTTCTCAGCCTCACGCCTGCCGGCAATGACAACCTTGGCACCTTCCGCGCAGAAGAGCACAGCCGTTGCCCGTCCTATACCGGAATTACCGCCTGTTACAATTGCTATCTTGTCTTCTAATCTTCCCATTTTTGTGCTTCCTCCTTTTCATACGCTCCCTATGTAAGAACGTTATACCAAACTAAATTCACTTAGCAAAGAAGTAGGTCGAAGGGGACGTTCCAGGCAATGATTCTCTAAAAAGAAAGGAAGAGGTCTTGGAAAAGCATCGAGGCGCCTATTCCGGCTTATTCTCGGCCCTCTGGCTTCATGTTATCAAAGTAAAAGCCGAGGTACTGATAAAGCGCGTTCTGGACAGCGCCGACATTATGATAATGGTTGTTGATCAGCCACAACAGGGAACCGAGTCCCGTGAGGTAGTGGGGATCATACATTCCCTGGTAGAGATCGCACACGCCGGTTACGAGGAACGTGCACAAACGGGACCGGTCGATAGGGGACGCAATCATTCCTGCCGTAAGGTCGAGCATGAGATCCGCATCGAGCCGTGAAAAGGATGCTCTGAATTGGGCATAATCTCCTGTCTTCCCCTCTTGCGGGAAGGATCGGGACCCTGTTTGCTTGTCATTGATGAATGCCGCCCAGGCACTCACCATGTGCCGGCGCTCTGCGGGGGTGAAGAAGGAACTCGTTCTCTCTATGGCGAAGAAAGTGATCGTGTGATGAAGATCGACAAAGCCGGTCCCCGACACTGAGCGTGACAGGCACTCGTCGAGGGAGAGCTCCTTCCTTTCTCCAGTCAAGGGGGGCGTAGCGTGAAACCCGCCCTTGCAGAAATAGTCGGCAAGGAGACAAAGGGCCGGCCATCTTGCATCGGGGCGCTCCAGCAGTTCAAGAAGAACAAAAGCCGTGCAGGAGACGGAGTGGCCCAGCGATTGGCTCAGGTACCCGCTGCCGAGCAAGAGAAGACGCCGGATGAGTTCCCCCATGCCTTGCTGTTCGACAAAGGCGTCGAGGAGGAGCGCTACCTTGTCGCGGTCTTTCTTGGCGATCGATTTCTCGATGTCGGCGAAGTCCACGGCTGAGGGCAGGGCAGCCTTTCGAGCCGCCGCCTCGAGCTTGGGTCTGCGCGCATACTCGATCAATTCGAGATACACGAGCGACCCCATGCCTTCCCTGGAGAGATGACGGGCAAGGTCGCGGCATATACCGTACATTTTTGGCAGGTGGGGGTTGATGAAGGGAGGGTTAATCACTCTTTCGACCAAGGGGAAGAGGGAGAGATGGATTTCCCAAGGGTTGCCATAAGCGGCGATCTCCCCCTTCAGGGCGTCGATCCGGGCCACGTCCGATCTTTCAACTGCCTCCACCAGGTCCTTTGGTATCATGCTCATTCTCCATTTTGGTCCAAGGAGGAACCTGCGGCCTTTTATGGACGTAGTATAGGTGTTCCTCCAGAGGGATGCAACGTCCATCCCTTCCTCCCCTAGATGCATCGTCTGTGCTGACAGGTTCGTTGCGGTCGGACGCAAACCGTCTTATATTCGCCATAGTCATTCAAGCAACAGAGGGCAAGCGTGCTTATCATCGTACCTCTCCTCATCTTCATGCTCCTTGTGGGGCTCGGCATTCTCGAGGCCCTCCTGCACCGGCATAACCTTTCGGGGATACCCATCCGGATCCACGTGAACGGCACGAGGGGCAAGTCGAGCGTGACACGCCTTATCGCGGGGGGTTTGCGGGCGGGCGGCATCACGACGTGCGCGAAGACGACAGGAACGCTCGCCCGAATGATCCTGCCCGACGCCTCCGAATACCCCGTGTTCAGGCCGTCGGGGGCCAATGTGATCGAGCAGGTGCGCATTGTCTCGACAGCCAGGAATTACGGGGCCAGAGCCATCGTGGTCGAATGCATGGCGCTCCAGCCCCACCTCCAGTGGCTGACCGAGTCCCGCTTCCTCAAGTCCACCCATGGCGTCATAACGAACATCCGGCCCGACCATCTTGATGTAATGGGACCGGCGGAATCAGACGTGGCCCTGGCCCTCGCGGGC
>CAYZAF010000421.1:0-3086 GCA_964476435.1 uncultured Syntrophaceae bacterium | reverse complement strand
TGGGTGGAAACCTCGCCCAGGACGTCCGCTGTTGGTACTACAGGTACCCCGATCACGTGGGAGGACGGATCGTCTGCCTGCGAAAAGGGGGCAAGTTGTGCAACGCCCTTTTCGGTGACAACAGGTATCACTCCATATTCGGCTCATCCCGAATGGAGCAATATCCGTGCTCTTCGCACTGCCCGGCCTCGACCGATATCCCCCTCTCCCTGAATAAAGTCAAGAATGGCGACCTTTCGGAAGCAGCCGAGATACTTCTCGCAGCCAATCCAATGCCGGCCGTCACCGGCAGGGTCTGCCCGACATTCTGTGAGTCTGCGTGCAACCGCCTTGAGTACGATGACCCCGTGGCCGTACGCTATATTGAGCGATTCCTGGGTGATCACATCCTTGAAGACCCGGGCCGATTCTTCAGGCCTCCCTTGACAGAATCAGGCAGGAAGGTGGCCATCATCGGCTCAGGGCCTGCCGGGCTCGCGGCGGCCTACTATCTGAGGAGAGAGGGACACGGAGTAACGCTCTTCGAAAGGGCACGCGAACCAGGAGGTATGCTTGTCTCAGCCATACCACCCTACCGCCTGCCGAAAGGAGTTGTAGAGAAAGAGATTCGGGCCTTGGAGGCCATGGGAATCACGTTCAGGTGCGGCGTCACCGTGGGAAAGGACGTGGCCATCGAGGGCATCATGGAGACTTTCGATGCGGTTTTTGCCGCGGCAGGCGCGTGGAAAGAGCGATCCCTGGGGATTAAGGGCGAAGAGATCGCTCTGTCAGGACTCTCGATCCTCAACAAGGTGAATATGGGTTCCCTAAAGATGCCGTGGAAGAGGGTCGCTGTAATCGGCGGAGGGAATGTGGCCATCGACGTAGCAAGAACACTTCTCAGGCTGGGCGCCAGACCAGTGGTGCTCTACCGGCGGACCCGGAATGAGATGCCGGCCTTGAAGGATGAGGTCCTCAAAGCAGAAGAAGACGGTATTCCATTCAAATTCCTCACTATGCCGGTTGAAATGGTGCGGATAAAGGACCGCGTCCTTCTGACCTGCAGGCGCATGAAATCTGGACCTCTCGACGGATCGGGCAGGCGAAGCGCTGTGCCCAAAGAAGGCTCAGACTTCACCATGACCGTCGATGCGGTTATCAAGGCCATTGGCGAGGAGCCGGACACCTCATTTCTCCCCGCCAATCTGAGACGACGGGTAAAAGGCAAAGTCAGTTCCCCGCTTTTGCTCGACAAGAATCTCTTTGCAGGCGGCGACTTCGTGACCGGCCCCTCAACGGTTATCGAGGCCGTGACCTCAGGGCGAAACGCGGCTCGTGCCATACATTTGTGGCTTCAGGGCGACGAGCCATCCCTCGAGGCCAATGAAGCCGAGCCTCACTTCATTGTCCCTTCCTATGGTTCTGCCTCTCGCACAAAAGGTTCTGTTAAGGGAAAAGTCGAACGAATCAAAAGCTTGGACGAAGAAGATGGGGGTGTCAGGTCCGAGGTTGCAGTCGCTGAGGCCGGGAGGTGCTTCAATTGCGGCTGCGTGGCAATAAACCCTTCGGATATAGGCATGGCGCTTGTGGCGCTGGACGCGGGTATCGTGACAACCAAGCGGGTGTTAAGGGCCGAAGAGTTTTTTTCCGCCACCGCAACACGGTCGACCATTCTGGCCGATGATGAATTGATAACTGAGATTCGAGTTCCGAAGCTAGCTTCGGGATCGCGACAGGTGTACTCAAAGTTTACTTTGCGAAAACCTATTGATTTTGCTGTTGCCGGTGTCGCATGTGTTATAACCATGCAAGACGGCATCTGCTCCGAAGCTCGCATCGCTATGGGGGGAGTAGCCCCAGAGCCTGTGCGGGCGAGGAAGGCCGAGAAATACCTCGCGGAACGTCAGATCGACAGCGCAACCGCTGAGGCGGCAGCGCATTTGGCAATAGAGGGGGCAAAGCCTTTGAGCGACAATGCCTACAAGATCGAGATTGTCAAAACCCTCGTGAAAAGGGCTATTGTCTCCGCAAGTTGTTCCGGGTCGGCAGCCAGTGAGGAGATCTATCCCGCAGTAAGGCCTCCATCAATGTAAATGGTTTGGCCGGTAATGAAGTCGGAGGCTGCGGAAGCGAGGAAAAGGCAGGCCCCGACCACGTCCCCGGGCGCACCCAGCCGGCCCAGAGGGATAGTGGCCTTGTACTTCTGCGCCAGCTCCGGATTCTGCTGGATGTGCTTGGTTCCTGGAGTGACGATCAGCGAAGGACCCAGCGCATTGACATGGATGTTGTACGGAGCCCATTCGAGAGCCAAAGCCTTTGTGATCAGCTCGACTGCGCCTTTCGTGGCGCAATACGCTGAATTGCCCCCCGTAAAACCACGGATGCCCCTTACCGAGGACATATTCACGATGTTTCCCCGTTGTTTGTCTCTCATTACCTTTCCTACTTGCTTGCAGCAGATCATCGTGCCTTTGACGTTCACGTCAAAAATCCTGTCCCAGTCTTCCACCGGGTACTCGAGGGCATCTCTCTTGATGTTCAGTCCCGT
This sequence comes from uncultured Syntrophaceae bacterium, assembly GCA_964476435.1. Classification (GTDB taxonomy): domain Bacteria; phylum Desulfobacterota; class Syntrophorhabdia; order Syntrophorhabdales; family WCHB1-27; genus CAVVNC01. The sequence continues at coordinate 559 of CAYZAF010000421.1, read as the reverse complement.
GGCATTGACGAGGACGTCGATCGTACCGAATTCGGACACCACGGAATCTACTAGGCGAGCCACACTGGCCTCATCCACTACATCCACCGGGACTGCCAGTGTCTTTCCCCCTGTCTTGGAATGGATATGTTTGGCTGTTTTTTTCAATGCCTCCTCGTTCCGACTGGCCACTACCACCGTTGCTCCGTATTCGCTCAAGCCCAGCGAGAGGGCTTCCCCGATGCCCCCGGCCCCGCCTGTAACAAGGGCAACTTTACCATCCACTCTGAATAGATCTTTCAACTCCCTGTCTCCTTTCATTTACCGGGATCCTCGTCGTCTCTTATGTGGATCCTATTTGTGTTCAGATTCTCCGTGAGAATCCTCTCAAGCCTCCACAATGGCTACCAGACGGACAATGGACGCTTCTCCCTGCTCGTACCGGATCGGGAAGCAAGCGATGGTGCAGCGTATTCCCGTTACCTCGTCGATCTGGCCACCTGCAATCTCGATCCCCGGTATGCCGGCCTTGGCAAGGGCCAAGTGGCACGGCTCGTAGATAGGAAACTCTTCGTTGGCG
>CAYZAF010000420.1:0-7169 GCA_964476435.1 uncultured Syntrophaceae bacterium | reverse complement strand
GAAGGGCTTCTCCGTGTCGCGGACAGGCTCGGGGATGTAAGAGTCGCAGGCATCCAGGAGCTCGAAGATGCTCTTGCAGTGGGGGCAGTCGGGCTTGCCGTCGCCGCACTCCAAGGCTTTTAAGGCAGAGCCTTTGATTATGGGTATCTTGTCTCCGGGGAACTCGTAGGCCGTGAGGAGCTCACGGAGCTCGAGCTCGACGAGCTCGATGAGCTCGGGGTCGTCCACCATGTCCACCTTGTTCAGGTAGACCACGATGTAGGGGACGCCCACCTGACGGGCAAGGAGGATATGCTCCCTCGTCTGTGGCATGGGACCGTCGTTCGCGCCCACCACGAGGATGGCGCCGTCCATCTGGGCCGCGCCGGTAATCATGTTCTTTATGTAGTCCGCATGGCCCGGACAGTCCACATGGGCATAGTGGCGCTTCGCCGTCTCGTACTCCACGTGGGCCGTGGCAATGGTGATGCCCCTCTCCTTCTCCTCGGGGGCCTTATCTATCTGATCGAAGGGGATCCACTCCGCCAACCCCCTATTCGCCAGGCATCTCGTGATCGCGCTCGTCAGGGTCGTCTTCCCGTGGTCGATATGGCCTATGGTGCCGACATTGACATGGGGTTTCTTCCGTTCAAACTTTTTCTTAGCCATAGAGAGCCTCCGTTTTGATTTGTGGAGCCCACGATCGGGATTGAACCGATGACCACCTCCTTACCAAGGAGGTGCTCTACCACTGAGCTACGCGGGCATCTCCGGGCGGGCACGGCTCAACCCGCGACCTAAGTTTTGCTCCTGGAGCGGGCAACGTTCTAACCCGCTCCGTGTTTTGTTTTGGAGCGGGAAACGGGATTCGAACCCGCGACCCTCAGCTTGGAAGGCTGACGCTCTGGCCAGCTGAGCTATTCCCGCCACTATAAACAGCTTGGAGTCACCGGTCCGTCCGTCCTCCCGTGACGGGAGAAGCTTAGAACTCGCAACTCCAATCTACCTCATTGAAGGAAGCGTGGAAACAAGATTACCCCCGCGCCCCCTACTCACCATATTGATGGTGGAGAGGGGAGGATTCGAACCTCCGAAGTCTGAGACAACAGATTTACAGTCTGCCCCCTTTGGCCGCTCGGGAACCTCTCCGGAAGAGCTGGTGATGGGACTCGAACCCGCAACCTGCTGATTACAAATCAGCTGCTCTGCCTGTTGAGCTACACCAGCCTTGCTCAGACGGGTATTATAATATAGTCCCATGCGTAAAATCAATATATCGTGCGACTGGCGAATTCTTTGTTCACCAAAATGAAGGCTGATATCATTATACAGCAAAATAATCGCAAAAGCAAAGGGCAAAGAAGAAAGAAAGAGCCCCTTTAAAGGCTGCCTTGCGAGCTGTGTTTACTTGACGGAGCGGAAACGGTAGAATAGCCCGCAAGGAGGCAGAGGCAATCCCATGAGTGCCCTATCGCTCGTTGCCGCCGTCGCTGCCGGGTTCGTGCTCGGCCTTGCGGCCGCGCATTTCCTCAGGATAGGACGCGCCAAATCAGCGACAGAGATGGCGAAAGAGCTTCTTGCAGAAAAGGAAGGTGAGCGCAGGGCGGAGATGGAAGCGCTCGTCGATCACATGAGGGCCAGCTTCGGCAGCCTGTCCCTCGACGCCCTCTCGAAATCGACGGAGGAGTTCCTCAAGCTCGCCAGGTCCCGCTTCGAATCGGAGCGGGAGTTGAATGTCAGGGAATTGGAAGCGAGAAAGGGCCTCATCGATCAGCAGCTCGCCCGCATGACCATTGAGCTCGACGCCATAGGAAGGCTCATGAAGGACCTGGAGAGAGACAGGGCGGAGAAGTTCGGTGAACTGACGAGGCATCTCCAGGTGGCAGGCGAACAGACGAACCTCCTCCTCCAGACGACCGGCCTTCTCAAAGAGGCCCTGGCTGGCGCAAAAAGCCGCGGACAATGGGGGGAGCGCATGGCGGAAGACATCCTGCGGGCTGCGGGCTTTGTTGAAAACGTGAACTACGTAAAGCAGAAGGGCATTGAAGGGGCGGGGTCGAGGCCCGACTTCACCTTCTTTCTACCACGGGACCTCAAGCTCAACATGGACGTCAAGTTCCCTTTCGACAACTACCTCAGGTTCCTCGAGGCGGATACGGAGATTGAGAAATCCCACCGCAGGGCCGACTTTCTCAAGGACGTAAAGACAAGGATCAGGGAGATTACGACTCGGGAGTACATAAACAGCGAACAGGGGACCGTCGACTGCGTGCTCCTTCTCATCCCCAACGAGCAGGTCTATGGCTTCATTCAGGAAAAGGACTGCCTCATCTTCGAGGAAGGGCTCAGGCAGCACGTCATCTGCTGTTCCCCGGCCACCCTCTTCGCGGTGCTTGCGGTCATACGCCAAGCCGTCGATTCTTTCAGCGTGCAGCAGACATCGAACGAGATACTCTCGCTTCTCGGCTCGTTCAAGAAGCAGTGGGATGAATTCACAAGGAAGCTTGAGTCCGTGGGAAAGCGGATCGACGATCTCCACAATGAGTTCGAGGCTCTCAGCACCACGAGAAAGAGGCAGCTTGAGAGACCCCTGCGGAGAATCGAAGAGATCAGGTGCGAACGTGGGGCTGCGGCCGCATCCGAGCACGATCCATGCGAGAGAGACCAAGAAGCCCCCTAAACTTGCCAAAGGGCAATAAGGGGGAGCCCATCCCGAGCGCGCGAGCCCAGAGGATTGCCCGTGATCCATGGGGAATCATTGGAATATGAGCGACTGACCGATAAATAGGGTATAGAAGGATTGGGGGCGAATCTGGCAACCGTGCCGGTTTCTTGACAAAAATAGGCAATATCATTAATTTATTGTAGGTCCTATGGAGACATTGACAGATAGGGAAAAGAAGGTTCTCGAGCTGATTATGAGCAGCTACATCTCGTCGGCGGAGCCCGTGGGGTCAAGGACGCTGTCGAAGCTCATAGCCAACAGATGGAGCTCGGCAACGATCAGGAACGTGATGTCCGATTTGGAGGAGCAGGGCTTCCTCTACAAACCTCACGTTGTTGCGGGAAGGATACCGACGTCAAAGGCCTTCAGGTACTACGTGAACACGCTTCTCGTACCCCGTCTTCCGGGAAAGCGCGAGATCCAGATCCTGGACAGCCTTTCTGCGCATCGCTATTCTCAGGTGGAGGAGATCATGGGCGATGCCTCGCGCATGCTCGCCAACATGTGCAAGTATGCCGGCATAGTGGTTGAGCCCAGGATGGACTTCATGTTCTTCAAGGAAGTGGAGTTCGTGAAACTGTCGAGCACGACCATCCTCGTTGTCTTTGTAACGTCTTCCGGCATGGTCCATACGAGGCTCGTGAACACTGATGAGAACCTGCCGACGGAGTTGCTGAGCGACATGAAAGACTACATGAACGAGCGATGCGAAGGGTCGCCTTTTTATGCTCTGCGAAAAAGGATCTATGAAGACATGACGAGGGACAGGGAGGTCTTCCATTCGCTCATGGCGAAGGTCATGGACGCTCTCGAGGAGATTATGGGCAACGAGGATGGGCGGGAGGTGTATATAGAGGGCGCCTCAAAGATCATCGATGTGCCCGAGCTATCGAACATCGCGAGGCTGAGAGAGCTGTTCCAGGCATTCGAGAAGAAGGAGAAGCTCTTGAAGCTCCTCGATAAGAGCATGGCGCAGGAAGGCATCCACGTCATTATCGGCTCGGAGAGTGAGGTCAGGGAGATGCGGGATATGAGCATCATTACCTCCACTTACAGGATCGGCGAAGAGAACCGCGGCCTCGTGGGCGTGATTGGCCCGCTGCGCATGAACTATTCGAGGATTATCCCTATAGTGGATTATACGGCCCAGGCAGTAACGGATCTATTGAGGACGATGTGAGGGTGAAATGACGGACAAGGAAAAAGAAAAGCATGGAAACGCTCGGGAAGAGGGCGAAAAAGAGAAGGAGGAGAAGTGTCACGACTCCGACCATGAGGAACACAAGAGGAAGAAAAAGAAGGATGATGCCATAGAAGAGTTGAAGGCCTCAATCGAGGAGAGGGACAGGGAAATTGGGGGGCTGAAGGAAAAACTCCTTTATCAGCAGGCAGATTTCGAGAATTTCAAGAAGCTGAAAGCCAAGGAGAAGCAGGAAGTCCTTCGGTTCGGGAATGAAACGCTCATCAAGGAACTCCTGCCGGTGATAGATAACCTGGAGCGGGCCATCGAGCATGCGGGAAAGACCGAGGAGGCCAAGGCCATCGCGGAAGGGATAGCGCTGACCCTTAACGGCTTTCTGAAGGTGCTTGAGAAATTCGACGTGAGCAGGCTCGATGCAAAGGGCGAGAAGTTCGATCCCAATCTCCATGAGGCGGTCTATCAGGAAGAAAGTGCGGACGTCGAGCCGGGGACGGTGATCGCCGAGTTCCAAAAGGGCTATATGATGGATGGAAGGCTCCTAAGGCCCTCTATGGTGTCGGTCGCGAAGAGGCCTGAAGCGGAATAGAGTATTGCACGCCTATGAGGAAGGATCTATACGAGATATTGGGCGTCCCAAGGAACGCCACGGACGAAGAAATAAAGAAGGCTTACAGAAAACTCGCCCTCGCCTATCACCCTGATCGCAATCGCGGCGACCAAGAAGCAGAAGAAAAGTTCAAAGAGATAAACCTCGCTTACGAGGTACTCGGCGACCCCGAAAAACGGGCGAATTTCGACCGCTTCGGCACCGGGGACAGGTCGGGGGCCTTCTATGATTTCGGCTTCGGCCGCAATTTCGACGACATCTTCGGCGATCTTTTCAGCGACTTCTTCGGGGGCACCCAGCGCAGGAGGGCACGGAAAGGCGACGACCTCCGTTACAACCTCGAAATAGAATTTGAGGAGGCAGTCTTCGGGACGGAGAAGGAGATAGAGATCCCCGTGGAAATGCGGTGCGGCGCATGCGGCGGATCGAGGATCGAGCCGGGCTTTCAGCCTGCCGTCTGCAAGGCCTGCAACGGCAAAGGCCAGGCAAGATACACGCAGGGCTTCTTCACCATAAACAGGACATGTGAACATTGCGGGGGCGAAGGACAGGTCATCAAGGACCCCTGCAAGGCCTGCAAGGGAAGGGGGGTCGTCAGGTCGAGAAAAAAGGTGAAGATCAATGTTCCCCCGGGAGTGGATACCGGGACCCGTCTCAAGCTGAGGGGAGAGGGCGCGCAAGGCCAACACGACACAGCCCCTGGTGACCTTTATGTGGTCCTCAAGGTGAAGGAGCATAGCGTATTTGAGCGGGAAGGGGATGACGTCTACGTCCACACCGAAGTGAGCTTTCCCATCCTGTGTCTCGGAGGCGAAATAAAGGTACCTACCCTCGATGGAGAGATGGAGCTGAAGATTCCATCCGGCACGTCCCCGGAGAAAGTATTCAGGCTGAAGGGCCTCGGCGTGCCGAAAACGAACGGATACGGCAGGGGCGACGAGTTCGTTCACCTCCACATCAGCGTGCCCAGTGCAGTAACGGACAGGCAGAGGGAATTGCTCGAAGAGCTCTCGAAGGAATTCAAAATGGCCGGCGGGGCCGAGACCGAGGCTCAGGCTTCGGGCTTTAGACAGAAGTTCAAGGACTTCTTCGACATTAAAGCGAAAGACTGATCCCCCCATCCCTGTCGCAGGAATGCTTGGCAAACCGGCCCCTGTCGGGTCTCATGAGGGTATGACACTACACAAGCTACTGGAAACGACCAGAACGTTCCATCTTAAAGAATTACTCTCCCTGGGGCTCAAGAAAGGCCACATCACTAACCTCGTTCAGAAGGCCGCAGTCTTCAAGGACATCCCGAGGCAGCAAGGGTACGCAATTGACTATACGTTCAATCAGGCAGTCCTCCTCCACGTGGGCGGTGAGCTTTCCAAACTCGGCATATCGTTCAGGCACATCAACAAGATCCTCTTCGAACTCGCGGGTGTCGATTTCGAAAAGAAGAGGGAGAAGATCACGCGAAGTCGCCTCGTGATGTTCATTTTCAGTGCGTCCCCTTCAAAAGAAGAAGGCGGCCATCTCGCGGCTGCCAGGGAAAGAATCAGGCCCCGAGGCCCCGGAGCCGGCAAGGCCGTGTTCCCGGACAACCTTGCGAGAATGGCCCCCCTTGGTCTTTGGCTTCTCGGAGAGAGGGACGCCCAAACCCTAAATGACGCTCTCGGCGACTATGTGAGGATCAATCTTTACAAGATCGTACTGAACGTCGCAGGTCTGTGAGATGCGTTCTTTCGCCACACGAGAAGCACTCTTTCCGGGCGGCCATTCGATGAATATGGTTTACATACGTGAAAAAATTTGCAATACTTGGGCAAATAGCTAAAAGAAACGGGGGCCTAAAACCATATGGAATGGGTTGGCGAGGATTACAGGATCAGCGATGACAAATCCCTGCTTTCGATCGACGGGACGCACGCCCTCCTGACGAGAAACTGTTGGCCCATCAAGAGGAGCAAGGAGAATATACGGTTATCCATCGAGAACGCCATCTGCTACGGTGTGTACCATAGCGGCAGGCAAGTCGGCTTTGCCCGGGTCGTGACGGATAGGGCTGCAGTCTACTGGCTCTGCGACGTTGTCATCGATGCAGAGCACAGGCGCAAAGGGCTGGGCAAGAGACTCGTCGAGTGCATCCTTGCAAGTCCCGAGCTGAAGGGCCTGCTGGGGATTCTGGCTACGACCGATGCCCACGGCCTCTACGAAAGATACGGGTTCGAGAGGGAGGGCAGGCAATTCATGCTCAGGCGCTCGGCGTAGCGCCGCGACGGTGCCCGTTTAACACATCCCTCTTTCCGCAGACACCTCATCCTCCAGCCTCACTCCTTACGTCGTTTTGCAGAAAATGAGTGCCCATCCCCACCGCTTCGCTCCGGGGGCTCTCTACCTTGCCGGAAACGTCGCGAGCGTTCCGACCAGGGGAAGGCTCACGCACCCGCGGGTGAGGGGCATTCCCCTTCCGCGGGTCGCATTGCACGAAGTCGGCAACGGGTAACACGCCCTTTATCCCGATGGCATGCGGGTTAAAGCGTTTTGCAGAATTCATTCCCGATTGAGCCCCTGTGCCGTGGCTCCACCGTTTCCTTCGCTTAAGCTCGGTGCTTTCGTCTCTCAGTGCGCTCTAGCGACTCCTCCCGCAAGCCTTCCGGAACTCGCGAAGGTGA
>CAYZAF010000419.1:0-4754 GCA_964476435.1 uncultured Syntrophaceae bacterium | reverse complement strand
ATCGCACGTGGAGGATCAGGCGGAAGCAATCCTCTACTTTGCAAGTGACGTATCAAAAGCGGTAACAGGCCAGATCCTCTACGTGGATCACGGGACGACTCTTTATTGATTCCCGGAAAGATAGGCGAGGCCCAGGTGTGCTCCCTTTGCCTCTAAAAGCCCGCAGTCGTTACCGGCCCTGCATTTGTGAGAAAAGCCCTTTTCCGGACAAAGCGGAGGATTGACCCCGGCCCGGTGCGCGCCCCCCCAATACCGGAAAGCTTCGATGCGTTCGACTCCACGTCGAGGGTCTTCGCTGGGGTAAGACAGGTGTCCTGCAGGTTTACTGTGCCCGCGTCAAGCTGCATACCGATGTTCATTGCCTCGGTTTCGCTGCCCGCTATCACCGCTGCGCACAAGCCGTACTTGCTATCGTTGGCAAGGCGTACTGCCTCCTCCTCAGTGGAATAGGCCATCACAGGCACTATTGGCCCGAAGGTCTCCTTGCGCATGAGGTCCATCTCATGGGTCACATAGACCACTATCGTGGCGCCCATGTAGAACCCTCCCCCCAGGTTCTTGCTCTTGCCTCCGGCAAGAATCCTCGCACCTTTAGCCACAGCGTCATCCAACTGGCCGTCGACGATGGCAGCCTGGCTCCGGGATATGAAGGGACCGATTTGTCCCTTGCGGGGATCGGGAAACTTGAGCTCTATCTTTTCAGCCTTTTTCACGAGGATATCAACAAACGCATCGTGCACCTTTCTGTCCACGTATACCCGCTCGACCGAGAAGCACACCTGACCTGTGTTTGAAATCGCGCCGCGCAATACAGCCGTAGCAGCCCTTTCGAGGTCGGCGGAAGCGGTGACGATGACAGGGTCCTTACCGCCAAGCTCAAGGAAAACGGGGATAAAGCGCTTCGAGCAGGCTTCGCCCACCTTGCGCCCATTCTCGACGCTTCCGGTAAAGCAGATCATATCCACAAGGTCGATCATCCGCTGCCCCGTTTCCCCGTCGCCCCGGACGTAGGAAAGAACGCGTGCGATCTCCGGGACGGCGTCTATGGTGGCCATGGTCGGCTCAACGAAGCGGGGAGTTATCGAACTGGGCTTGATAAGGACCGCACACCCTGCGAGAAGCGCGGGGATGGCATCTATGAGAGACAGCATGAGAGGCGCGTTCCAAGGGCTGATGACGCCCAGAAGCGGGTATGGAGAAAGGCGGGTCTGGAAAGAGATGTTGGGCATTATCGAGGTGTTCCCCGATCTCTGGGCCGTCTTCAAGATTGATGGCGCCTGCTTGCACCACCCGCGGATGGTCGAGATCGTTATGAAGGGGCCCAAGCGGGATATGTCGGCACCGCCCGTGTCTAAGGAATCAGCCTCTGCTATGGAATTCTGGTGAGCTTCCAGCTGATCTGCCCAGGTGAGCATCACGTCGATGCGGTGATCGAGCGAAGCCGCGCCCCAGTCCCTCTGGCCCCTCCTCAGGCCCTCGCAGAGTGCTGTCAGCTCGCTCTCGGTCAATGTGTCAAAAAGAAAGTCGACCTGGCCGGTGCGTGGATTTACCACCGGTATGGATCTGCTGCCCTTTCCAGCCATGCTGTTCCTCCCTTATCCAAGAGAGTAGAAGGTCCGATAGAATATTCGACGCCGTATCCCTGATTGTCCTCTCATCGCTCGGGCAAAAGCTTATCATTCCTCCATGGTTTTTGCCAGCCAGTCTCCTTACGCGGGCCGGCGAGAAAAACATCCCAACAGCTGGAAGAGGACGGCATGTGAGGCATTTTCGCTGGGGGCGTTCCATCAAAGGCAATCTTTGACGAATGCCTCGATGGCCTTGTTCACTTCATCCGGTTTTTCGATCATCACCATGTGGCCTGCATCTTTGATGAAAGTCAGCTCGGAGCCGGCTATTTTCTCCTTGAGGAACAGGGAATACCGAACCGGCGTCAGCGTGTCGTCTTCCCCGCAGAGGATGAGGGCGGGCGCCCTGATGGAGCCGACGGAATCCATGATATCGAATCGGTCGCAGGCAGTGAAATCCTTATGGATCACCTCAGGTCTGCAGGCCACCATCTCCTTGAGAGCCTCTTCTCTTGTCGCCGCCGGGGCGCTTTTCGAAAAAGACAGGGCATTGATATCCTGAAGGGTGCGCTCCTTTTCTTTCAGTATGCCCTCGAGTATCCTCGGCAGCACCCGCAGCCTTGCACCGGTCCCGATGAGGATAATCCCCTTGACGGCATCTGGGTGAAAGAGCGCCAGAAACATAGCAATTGCGCCGCCCAGTGAGTGACCTGCGACGTAGTATCCTGTTGAGCCGGAACCCTTCATAGCACCATATGCCGCATCTCCATACTCCTCCACGGAGCCGCACCCTTCTCCAGGCGATCTTCCGTGACCTGGCAGGTCGATAAGCACCACTTCCATCGACGTTTGCAGATACTCTTTCTGCCAATGCCATATCGCCGAGCTGCAGCCTGAGCCGTGAATGAAGAGTATCGCCTGCCCCGCCCCATGTCGCTCAATATGCATATCCATCCTTCAGCCGCCGTATCAGCGCGCGACGACGAGATAGAGGCCGAGAAAAATGAGGAGCATGCCTGCCGCATAACGGAGCGAGAAGGGCTCCCCTAAGATCGTAAGGCCCACGAGACTGGCGACGACAAGTCCGCCGAGCCTGATGAACGGTGAGGCGACGGAGATCGGGGCCCCGGCGCCAAAGGTCAGATAGAGACCGACGGTCACAGCGCTGAAGGAAATGCCCACGCCGAGGGCACAGAGGATGCCCAATGGCTGCGCGCTGAGAGGTACACCCCTGAAGTGCTGCACCGCCACCCAGCCGAGGCCCGAGGCGAACGTGCAGAATCCGTAGAAGAGGAGGCCCAGGCTGTTCGAAAGGCGTCCAGACGCAAACTTTATGAAAGAGTCTGCCAGCGCCAGAAATAAGGCGGTAATTGACGCATAGAGTATCCAGGATGGAAGTCTCATCGATGATGCTCCTCCCTTTAGCGCCTTTATTCTAAATCGGAGCGGCAACGATGCGCAAGAAAATGGGCTCCCGTGATTCACGACGTGGATAGTCGCGGGAACATAGCTTCTCAAGAGCAGAATATGGTAGGTTGATATGTTTTGCTGAAAAGCAACACCCACAACCCTGGCTCCCACGGGGGCGCCGGAAAGGCGCTCTTGTGCACCATTACGGTCTTCTTCTGGTTCGCGCAATACGTCTACGTTCCCTTTCTCACGCCCTACCTCTTGACGCTCTCTATGACGGCAACCACGGCCGGCCTGATCGTCGGAGCTTACGGCATCACGCAGCTCATCCTCAGGATCCCCCTCGGCATCACCGTGGACATGGTGCGAAACCATAAGTTATTCATTGTCTTCGGGTCTCTCCTGGCCGGCGTCTCCTCTCTGGGCATGATCATCTCTCCTTCGCCGGTGCTTCTCTGCATCGCAAACGGCCTGTCAGGAGTCGCCTCATCGACGTGGATATCATTTACCGTCCTCTTCCCCGTCTACTATGAAAAATCAAAAGGCACGAGGGCCATAGGGATAATAAACCTGTTCTCGAACGGAGGGAGATTGGCGGCATTCATCACAGGAGGCGTTCTCTTCGAGCGCATCGGTATTCGCGGGCTCTTTGTCGCGAGTTTCGCGTCAGGAATAATCGCCTGCATTTTCGCCTTGTTTCTCAAGCGGGAGAGAGAGGCGGCCCAATTCAACATCTCCATGAGGGGCATCGGGCAGGTCATGAAAGAGAGATGGCTCCTTTTTTCCTCGATCATGAGCACTCTTGCGTTTCTCGTGCTCTTTGGAACCGTTTACTCCTTCACAACGAGCACGGCCAGGAATCTGGGCGCCACAGGACTGGAGCTCGCATTATTCTCGGTGTTGTTCAGCGCTGCAAGCATGATAGGGGCCTTTTCCGTCGGGACGAGGATTGCCAACAAAGTAGGCGAGAAATACGTGCTCATCCTCGCTTTCCTGCTGTTAGGAACGTACTGCGTTGGGATCGCCTTTTCCCGCTCCATAACCCCCTTCTTTCCCCTGCAGGTCATTGCCGGACTCGCCAACGGCCTGCTCGCTTCATCGCTCATGGCATGTGCGGTCAGGCACGTCGACGAGGACAGGAAATCGACTGCCATGGGCTTCTATCAGTCGGTTTATTGCTTGGGCATCACGCTGGGTCCCGTGCTCATGGGTTTCCTCGTCGACCATGCCTCCACGGGCGTTTCATTCATTGTAATGGCCCTGATCGCCCTGGCCTGTGCCGCTGCAATCCCTCTTTCGTATAAAACCGATTGAGCGACGAAACTGTCGCGGACATCAGGAGCGATTCGACAATTGTCGACTGGAAGGAGCAGTGATCTCCTCACGGAGCCCTTTTCTTCTCTCGCAATTGCCCGCACCCGTCAAGGAAATGGGATAGAGAGGAAAGAATGAAGCGCCCAAGATGGGGGTACAGTTCTTGCTAGACTTCATGTATCTCCTTGAGCCATGGCATGGAGGCGGCACGTTTGGTCTGGGATTTCCGGTACGCGGCGAAAGCAGAGCTCCCCTTTAAGCTTTGTGAAGCGCTCTCCCTTCCGCAGAGAGTAACGCGTGCCGCGGCGTCAAGGAGACCCTGTCTCGCCATAGGGAATTGCTCGTATTGGGAGGCATCATGAGAAGCTCGAACAGGTGGGTCAAGAACGTTAAGTCGACGATGGGCAGATGCTTTACCGCACTCATTCTCCTCGTGGCGATAGGCGCTCTATCGATGGCATC
>CAYZAF010000418.1:0-4207 GCA_964476435.1 uncultured Syntrophaceae bacterium | reverse complement strand
AGAAGACACAATCGCTGCCCTCGAGGCTGCGGTCGAAGGGCGCTGTGACCTTCGCGTCGAACCCGCGGCGGGCATAGTCGATCGCCGTTATGCCCTGGATCTCGTCGCACGATCTGATGCACCGCTCGCAGAGCACGCATTTGTTGTAGTCCCTGACGATGAAAGGGTTGGTGAGGTCGACCGGATAGTGGTGCTCTTCCCCTTTATAGCGGGAGCCCTTCACCCCCATCTGGTACGCGAGGTCCTGCAGTCTGCAGTCGCCCGCCTTCTCGCACGTCATGCAGTCGAGGGGATGGTCCGAGAGGAGAAGCTCCATCACGAGCCGGCGGGCATTACGCACTCGCTCGCTGTCCGTGGTCACCTTCATTCCGGCAGATACCGGGTATGAGCACGCTGTCACGAGATTCCTCGCCCCTGCCACCTCGACGAGGCAGAGGCGGCACGCGGAAGCTGGTATCAAGTCCGTTGAATGGCACAGGGTGGGAATGGCCACGCCCGCCCGCTGCGCAGCCTGCAAAATGGTCGCGTCCCCGGGGACCGTGACCTCTCGGTTGTTGATTGACAGGGATATTTCGCCCATGCTACCCTCCCTCATATATTCGTGGCTGTTTCCCGAACGGACTGCCTTTGCGGCAGGTGCGCTCTTCGCTGTTACTCGCCTTTTGTCCGCTCCGGATGAGGGCCGGACGCGAGACAGGCCGGACTTATTATGCCATTAACGACATAAGAAAGTAAAGAGGAACGTTTTAGCTACAAAAAATCAACAAAAAAATCAAAAAATATTATATCATGATCGACATAGTGTATACAGGAATCGATCCGTGGATCACTCCCGCGAGAAGGCAAAGGCGGGATGTGCGCCAGGGAGAAGGTTTAGTGGGACGATGAGAGAGGCAGATCTTCGAACCTAGAGGCAGTTTCCCCCAACAATCATTCAAGGAGGATATGGTATGATCAGGAAGATTCTCAACGTCAACGGCATTGAAAGGACAACGATAGCCGACCCCGATGCGACCCTGGCCGATGTGCTGAGGCAGAACCTCTTCCTCACCGGCACCAAGGTGGGCTGCGCCAAGGGAGAGTGCGGGGCCTGCTCCGTCATCATGAACAACAAGGTGGTCCGCTCCTGCATCACCCGTATGAAGCAGGTGCCCGACCATGCCAATATTACCACCATAGAGGGGGTGGGTACGGCCACGAGCCTTCATGCGCTCCAGCTCGCCTGGATCGCCCACAACGGGGCCCAGTGCGGATTCTGCACACCCGGCTTCATTGTATCTGCCAAGGCCCTCCTCGACGAGAACAAGAAGCCGACGCGCGAGGAAGTGAGGGATTGGTTCCAGAGGCACCATAATGCGTGCCGGTGCACCGGATACAAGCCCTGTGTCGACGCGGTCATGGACGCTGCCGCTGTTATGCGCGGCGAAAAGAAAAAAGAAGACCTCGCCTTCAAGATTCCCCCGGACGGTCGAATCTTCGGCACGAGGCATCCAAGACCCACGGCAGTGGCCAGGGTGACGGGGACCCTTGACTACGGGGCAGACATGGCCCTCAGGATGCCCGGAGGGCCCCTCTACCTCGCCCTCGCGCAGGCACAGGTATCCCATGCGCGGATCATCTCCGTCGATACGTCGGAGGCGGAAAAGATGCCGGGGGTCGCCAAGGTCCTTACGTACAAGGACGTGAAAGGCAACAACCGCATTCTGGGGATCGTCAACATGCCGACAAACAAGGGCGACGGTCTTGACCGGCCCATCCTTTGCGAAGACAAGATCTTCCAGTACGGCGACGCGGTGGCCGTGGTCTGTGCGGACACAGAGGCGAACGCGCGGGCAGCCGCAGCAAAGGTGAAGATAAACCTGGAGCAGCTGCCTGCCTACATGAACGCCCCTGCTGCCATGGCCCCCGACGCGATCGAGATACATCCCGGGACGCCCAATGTCTATTTCAGGATCGGGAACGTGAAGGGTGGGGATACGAAGCCCATCATGGCGTCCGCGCCGCACGTCGTGGAAGAGAGCTTCTATACGCAGCGGCAGCCCCACATGCCCATAGAGCCGGACGTCGGTCTTGCCTACATGAACGACGAGGGCGTTTTGACCGTATACACGAAGTCGACGGCCCTCCATATGCACTACGCCATGATCCAGGCAGGGATCGGCATAGCCCCTGACAAGCTCGTCCTCGCCAGTCCTCCGGGCGTGGGCGGCATGTTCGGCTACAAGCTGAGCCCTACCTCTGAGGCAATCCTCGGTATGGCCTGCATGGCCACCGGAAGGCCGGTCGTGCTCAAGTACGATTACTTTCAGCAGCAGACTTACACGGGCAAGCGGTCCCCCTTCTTCATCGACCTGAAGATAGCTGCCGACAAGGACGGGAAACTGCTCGCCATGGAAAGCGACTGGACCGTCGACCACGGGCCGTACGCCGAATTCGGCGATGCGGTGACCCTCAGGGGCGCCCAGAACATAGGCGCGGGTTACCACTGGCCGGCAATACGCGGCGAGGGGAGGACCGTCTGCACGAACCATTCGTGGGGCGCTGCCTTCAGGGCTTTCGGCGCTCCCCAGAGCCAGTTTGCCTCTGAGGTGCTCATGGACAAGCTGGCGGAGAAGATCGGCATGGACCCTCTGGAGCTGAGGTACAAGAACGTCTACCGTGAGGGGGACACCACGCCGAGCGGCAACCCGCCTGACGTCATTTGCCTTCCCGGCCTCATCGACCTGATCAGGCCCAAGTACCGGGAGGCTTTGGAGCGGGCGAAGAAGGGGTCCACGGCCAAGAAGAAGCGCGGCGTGGGGGTCTCCGTAGGCATTTACGGCTGCGGCGCTGACGGGCCCGATGCTTCCGAGGCGTGGGCCGAGCTGACGCCCGAGGGGGTGACCATTTCCGACTGCTGGGAGGACCCAGGGCAGGGCGGCGACGTGGGCACGCTGATAACGGCACATGAGGCCCTTCGGCCCCTCGGCTTAGGCCCCGAGAAGATCAGGCTCGTCATGAACGACATGAGCGTCGCGCCCAACAGCGGGCCGTCAGGGGCGAGCAGACAGCAGGTGATGACCGGCCAGGCCATCAAGAATGCCTGCGAGCAATTGGTCAAGGCAATGCGTAAGCAGGACAATACGCATCGCACCTATGGGGAGATGGCAAAAGAAAAGATCCCCCTAAAGTATATCGGCCAGTGGACCGCCCCTGCCACGCCGCCGGACCTTGAAACCGCTCAGGGGAACCCTTTCTCCGTTTATCAGTACGGGCTCTTCATGGCGGAGGTCGAGGTGGACATCGAAACGGGCAAGACAACAATCCTCAAGATGACCCTCGCTGCCGACGTGGGAAAAATAGCGAGCCGCCTCGCTGTGGACGGGCAGCTCTACGGTGGGATCGCCCAGGGCATCGGTCTTGCCCTGAGCGAAGATTTCGAGGATATCAAGAAACACTCTACCCTGACAGGGGCGGGATTCCCTTTCATTAAGGATATCCCCGACGACATCGAGCTTCTCTACCAGGAGACGCCGAGGCCTCACGGTCCCTTCGGCGCGGGCGGATGCGGCGAGCTGCCCAATTCAAGCCCTCATGCTGCCATCATTAACGCCATCTACCATGCGTGCGGGGTACGGATCACCAAACTGCCGGCGCGGCCGGAGAAAGTGCTCGCCGGATTGAAGGCCAAGGGCTAGCCATCCTTGGGGAGCTGTTATACTTATAGGTATGGAACAAAAGAAGCTGCGGGATCTGGAGAGGAGATGCATCCAGGAAGAGGCGCCCCAATGCGTCGCCGCGTGTCCCATTCATGTGGACGCAAGGGCGTTCCTCGCGAAAGCTGCCCTGGGTGCCTGGGATGAGGCTGTCCGGGTGCTCGCCGCTGCCATGCCGCTCGCGGGCATTGTTGCCCGCATCTGCGATCATCCGTGCCAGAGAGAGTGCCTGAGAGCAGGGGTAGGAGGCGCCATCGCCATAGCCGATCTGGAGCGGGCAGCCATCCGGCGCGGCAAAAGAGGGAAGGCGCCCGTGCTCCTGCCCGCGAAGGGAGAGCGCGTCGCATGCGTGGGGGGGACCTTGAGCAGCCTTGTCGCCGCGTGGGACCTCGTTCGCAAAGGGTACGAGGTGACTATTCTCGCGCAAGGGGAGAGGCTCGGCGGGGCCTTGCGTGAATTCCCCGAAGGGATCCTGCCTCACGCAGCAATAGAGGAAGAGGTAAGGCTCATGA
>CAYZAF010000417.1:0-13192 GCA_964476435.1 uncultured Syntrophaceae bacterium | reverse complement strand
TCGAATGGCCCGTCGGAGTTTTCCGGACGGCCGGAAAGCCAGTAAGCCCGAGGAGCCGAACCGCCGACGTGCTATTCCATTCATGCCTCCTAATCCTTCAAATCCTTGATGAATCTTTCCAGCCTATTCTCTGGAGACATTCCTGTCGCCGAATTTGTCGGCCTGACTTTTCCCCTCTCCCATAACCGATAAATTGTAAATCTGGATACCCTGAGCATCGCCGCGACTTCCGACACCTTAGTAGAGTTCCTCCACACGTGCCTTTTGTATCATAATGTCTTTAGGCTAGTCAATTTATTAAGAAGTATTTGAATACCCTGGAAGCGTGAGCCCCTTAAAAAGGGCGGGGGAATGGATGCGCGCATTCTAGAGGCTGATATTGAGGAATTCAAAGGCAGCGAGGTGGTGAAGAAGGCTTACATGGGCGGGTAAGTCTGTCCGAAAAAGGAAGAGCCCTCCAATTGGCTGGCAAGAGGGCCTCTCTCTTCGAACAAAGGAAGAAAAGAAAAGGGCACAAGGGCAAAAAGGAGAGCCGCCCCATGTGCCGCCTTAGAAGACCGTCCTTCCAGGAGCTCCCGGCTCCTAACAAGAGCTTCAGCTGTGCCCTGCCGCGGCATGGGGCGCTGTCTTCGGGGCGCCCTTCGAGCTTCCCGAACAGAAGGCGGAAAGGAGACGCTCTGGTTTGTCCGCGCCGCACGCCGGACAGCAGATCAGCTCGTTGGTCTCGCCGGCCTTCTGCAACACCTCGAACCTTTCTTCGCACTTCCTGCATTCGTACTCATAAATCGGCATGGCGAGTCTCCTTCCATCTCTGTCTCTGGTAAGAGGATACCAGAGGAGGAAGGCAAAAGAAAGAAAGGGCTTGCTTGCCCCATGTGCCTTTCCGGGCTATAATGCGAACGGCTTCGCATTTTAGTGAAAAGAGGAGCTTGAAGCGATGACCTATCCATTACCCGAGGGGGAAGACCTGAGAAGGGCGGTCAGGTGGGTGTCGGCCGGGTTGCAGGAATCCCCCGGCCAACCAGTCGTTCGTCTCGTCGAGCAGGCAATCTTCAAGTTCGACCTGTCGCCCAAGGATGGTGAGTTTCTCCTCAACTTTTTCTTGTCAGGGGGCCCTCCATCCGGAGCTGCCGGCAAAGAATAAGGCTTCTCCATCTCTTTTGGGCCGACGGACACCATGATCAGTCCTTCGTTCGCCCTTGAGCCTCGTCGGGAGACGTTGCCGCTAAGGTGATGTGTTGGGGGAAGGCGGCAATGAGCCTTCGCATCTGGGACGCTTCCCGGACTGAGAGGATGCCGGCTCCGAGCCGTTCACCGTAGTAGCCGTTCGCCACGACGGTTGTTGCCGCTCTTATGGCCTGCAGCAGGTCGTCGGCAGATCCTGCGTGAAGATAGACGCTCACATCGTTGACGAACAGGATGTCTCTGCCGGAGACTTCGAATGCCCTCAGCAACTTTTCTATCTTCTCCCTGTTTTCCGCGGCGATGAGA
Source organism: uncultured Syntrophaceae bacterium (assembly GCA_964476435.1). Classification (GTDB taxonomy): domain Bacteria; phylum Desulfobacterota; class Syntrophorhabdia; order Syntrophorhabdales; family WCHB1-27; genus CAVVNC01. The sequence continues at coordinate 11,701 of CAYZAF010000417.1, read as the reverse complement.
AGGGCCCCTTCTTCGGTCTTCGATGAGAGGCGCGGCGGCCTTAAAGATGCGGCCAGGTAGAGCACGTCTCGCTCACGGGAGATCAGCTTTCCGCCGACCCCCTTCATGCCCCGCTGCAGCGCTATCTCCTCGGGGATTTCCGGCGCCATGTCGATAATGGCTATCCGGGACGCCAGTCGCCTTCGGCACATCTCATCGAGGATGGTCTTTGTGAGTAGGGTCTTCCCGGTATTGACATCGCCTGTGATCAGAATCCTCTTTCCCAGAATGGCAGATACTTGTGGCACGGCTCCGGCGCCGGCCGGAAGGAGCCGGAGTGAGTCTTGCCGAGAACGGGACGCGTCCCTTGTCATGTTTTCCCTTCCAGCGTTTCCGGCAGGAAAAAGAGGACTATGATGCCCATAAGGTTGACGATGCAGATAATGGCAAGGCCTGTTTGAAGGCCGTGCGTTTCACCCACGTATCCTACCAGCCACGGAGCCAGCACCGCTCCGATGCGGCCCGTGTTCCAGCAGAAGCTGCCCGCATAAGCGCGGAGGTGCTCAGGGAAAATCTCGGCATAGTACGCGCCGGCGGCCGCGGCTACCCCACTTACCCCGATTCCCACGACTGACCCCCACCAGAAGAGGAATGGTGGGTCGTAGGAGACGATGTAGACGGCGAGCGACAGAGAGACCAGGAAGAAAGCGGCCATCATGGACGTGCGGCGTCCGATCCTGTCGGCGAGGATGCCAAAGATCCTGAAGCCGACGAACATGCCCGCGTACATGAAGAGGGAGAAATTCGCCATGGCTCTGAGGGATAGGCCTCTCTCCTTCACGAGGAAGGTAGGGAGCCATGAAGCCGCTCCCCAGTAGCCGGCCAGGTTGAAAAGACTGACGAGAGAGGCGAGCATCGTGGTCCGAAGCAGCTTTCTTCCGAAGATGGACCCGATGCCGACTCTTTCTTTGGTTCTCTCGACCAGGGTGATGGCGCCGCGCTCCCCGCGGGCGGGAATGAGCCAGCCTACGATGAAGGCAAGGAAGATGGAGGCAGACCCGAGAAGGAAGAGCATCCTCCAGTCCACATTCAAGACCATTCGGGCAGCCAGGGATGCGAGCACCGCTCCCACGGCGAAACTGCTGTAAACGAACGAGGATGCTCTACCCCGAAAGGCCGGTACCCAGTGCTCGGCAATGAGAGCAGAGCAGGGGCCCCAGAGGCCACCAATAGGGATGCCCGCAAAAAACCTGAGAAACAGCAAATGCCACCACGTGGCGACGAAGAGGATGAGCCCCATGGCGAAACCCAGCCAAAGGAGCGACAGAATGAGGGCGAAGCGCCTTCCGTAGTTCTCGGCGATGAGCCCGAAGAGGATAGAGCCGAAGATGGCACCCATCATGGTGCCTGAAAAGAGGAGGCCCCCTTTTCCCAAGGGTATGTTGAGCACCCTGAGAAGGACCGGCATGGCTAGGGCCAGGACAATCAGATCGTAACTGTCAACGAGGTAGGAGAAGAAGGCGGCCCAGAGGACGCGCCAGCGAAACAATGTCCCCGAGACAGGGCCAGCACTGCTCGCCGTCATAGGAGCCTCGATGTCTAGGACGCGCACCCGTTCAAGAAAAGGTGTGAGGGCCGTTCGAGCCGTTTCATCTCTCTTTCCTTAAGAACGTAAGGCCCTTCATGCGGCCAATCGCTTCCCGGATGCGCTCTTCGGGCGTGGTGATTGATATCCGGAAATAGCCTTCCCCCTCGTCCCCAAAACCGGCCCCTGGCGTTACGACAACGCCAATCCGCTCGATGAGCGTCTCGGCAAATTCACTAGACGTATAGCCTGCGGGCACGCGGGCCCATATGTAGAAGGTCGCGAGCGGCTTGTCCACCCTTATGCCTACGGAGTCGAGCCCGTCTATCACGAGGTCACGCCGCCTCGTGAAGACGGCCTTCATGGCCTCCACCGATTCCTGACTTCCCGTGAGGGCCTCTATTCCCGCTTCTTGGATCGCCTGGAAAACGCCGGAATCGATATTCGTCTTCAGCTTGCCGAGGTTCTGAACGGCTTCGCTGTTCCCCACGGCAAACCCGATTCTCCACCCTGTCATGCAGTAGGTCTTGGACAGGGAATGGAATTCGATGGAATATCGTTTGTCTTTGTCGAATTCGAGAATGCTGCGCGCTCTATACCCGTCGTATGTCACCTCGCTGTACGCGGCATCGTGGCAGATGAGAATATCGTTGTCCCGGCCGAGGCGTATCGCCTTTTCGTAGAGGCTGTCATCGGCGTGGGCCCCTGTCGGATTATTGGGATAGTTGATGAAGCAGATCTTGGCCTTTCTCCTCGCCTCTTCCGGGACCTCATCGAAGATGGGACGGAAGGCGTTCTCTTCCCTGAGAGGCATAATATAGGGGGTACCACCGGCAAGGAGCGTGGTGATCCTGTAAACCGGATAACCGGGCGAGGGAATGAGCGCAACATCCCCGTCATCGAGATAGACCCAGGGCAGATGCGCTATGCCTTCTTTTGAACCGATGAGGGCCACCACTTCCTTGTCCGGGTCGAGCCTTACGCCGAATCGTCCCATGTACCACTCTGCCACAGCCCTCCGGAATGCAGGCATGCCCTCGTAGCCGGGATACTGATGATTCTTCGGGTTCTCCGTTGCCTCCTTCATCTTTTGCACTATGTGGGCAGGAGTGGGCAGATCAGGGTCTCCTATGCTGAAATCGACGAGATCCATCCCTCGTTTTCTCGCTTCAGCCTTTTTCTTGTCGATCCTCGCAAAAAGGTACGGCGGAATCCGTTCTACTCGCGACGCAGCCCTTGGCATTGCCTGCTTCCTTCCTTACGCACGTTGGTCTGTTGAGCTAATATGTTTAGGACGTTTCTCATTGAAAGTAAAGGAAAATATGACCGGAACCACCCACCGGGACACTCCTTCGAAGAACGGGGATGCTTCCCTTTAGGAGGGGATGTTTTTTCTTGAAAGCCCTCAAGGAGCGTGGTTACAATTAGGCGTTATGGGAAGGAGAAGATCGGAAGAGCTTTATGATCAGGCGCTTGCTCTCATTCCAGGTGGGGTGAACAGTCCGGTGAGGGCGTTCCAGTCGGTCCACGACAAGCCCTTCTATGTTGCCCGGGGATTAGGCTCCACCCTGTTCGATGTCGATGGAAATTCGTACCTCGATTTCGTCAACTCCTGGGGAGCCATCATGCTCGGACACGCGGACGAAGGGCTCACCAGGGAAATTCACGCCGCAGTCCTCAATGGAACGAGCTTCGGCGCCTGCCACGAGCACGAGCTGCTCCTTGCGAGACAGATCATTGATGCTTTCCCATCCATTGAAAGGGTGCGCCTCACCAACTCGGGCACGGAAGCGACCATGAGCGCCATAAGGCTTGCCCGCGGCGCATCGGGAAGGGCGGGAATCATCAAGTTTCGGGGTTGCTACCATGGCCACGCTGACAGCCTGCTCGTGAAAGCCGGTTCCGGTCTCGCCACGTACGGCGTACCTGACAGCAAAGGCGTGCCCGCGGATCTAGCGAAGCATACCCTAGTCGCGGAGTTCAACCACATAGATACGGTGCGGCGCATCATCAAGGAGGAGAGCGATATCGGCTGTCTCATCATTGAGCCGGTCATGGGCAACATGGGTGTGATTCTTCCGGAAAAGGGGTTCCTGGAGGATGTAAAGGATCTGTGTGACCGGCACCAGATCCTCCTTATCTTCGATGAGGTCATTACCGGATTCAGGATCGCCTATGGCGGAGCTCAGCAGGTCTACGGTATCCGCCCTGATCTTACCTGTCTCGGGAAGATCATAGGCGGAGGGTTCCCCATAGGCGCCTTCGGCGGCAGAAAGGAGCTCATGGAGATGCTTGCTCCCCAGGGGGAGGTATACCAGGCGGGCACGCTGTCTGGAAATCCCGTGGCAGTCAGGGCCGGGATCTATGCACTTCGGCGCTTGAAGCAGGAGAATCCGTACGAAGGGCTTAAATTGAGGCTGGAGGCGCTCAGGCTAAGGGTTGGGCAGATTGCCCGCGAGACAGGAATCCCCTATTGCGTAAACGGCCTCACATCCATGTTCACGGGCTTCTTCAGCGCCCGTGACGTCGTCGACTACGAAAGCGCCGCCGCGTCCGACAGGCAGCGATACGAGCTTTTCTTTAAGGCAATGCTCGAAGAAGGCGTGTTTTTCGCCCCCAGTCAGTATGAGGCTGCTTTCCTTACGATGACATTCGACGATGCAATGGCGGAAAGGACTATCGAGGCGTACCGGAAAGTATTCAGGAGGATCAAGAATGGACCTTGAGACTTTTTCCCCGCCTCCTTGCGAGTGGCCGAAACTGCGCTCTTGAGGTCCTCGTTCGCGACGAAAGGGAGAAGACGCGCCTGGCCGGGTGCGCCCGGGCCGCACAAGAGAAACAGGATGTTTGATGATGGTGGCCGAAGAATACTCCGGACTTCAGCGCACATAGACCTGGATGCGCTCGAAGAGAATTATCGATCCATTGGGGTCCTCGTGGCGCCCAGTGTCACCCTCATGCCGGTAATAAAGGCCGATGCATACGGGCACGGCGCGGTGCAGGCAGGCCTCCGACTTCAATCGATAGGGGCCGGCTATCTCGGTGTCGCTACCATCGATGAGGCAATCGAGCTCCGCCGAAACAACGTGTCATGTCCCATACTCGCACTCAGCGGGGTCATGCCGTGGGAGAACGTCGAATCCTTTGCCGACAACCATGTGACGCCAACGGTCATCAATTTCGAATCTCTCGACAGGGTGGCTCGCTATAGGGGCTCGGAGCCCCTCAAAGTACACGTAAAGGTGGATACCGGCATGGGTAGGCTCGGCTTCTCGCCCGGCGAAATAGGCACGCTCCGCGAGAGGCTCGGGAAAATGAGGAATCTCCAGGTCGAGGGTCTCATGAGTCACTTCGCCTCATCTGAGAGGCGGGATGACTACGGGGCACGACAGGTGGAGGCCTTCAGAGAGGCGATCGAGTTCTTCGCGAGCGCAGGCATAGCCCCCAGATTTGTCCATATGTCGAACAGCGCGGGAATCTGCGGCTACCCGGAAGCCCACTTCACCATGGTGAGACCCGGCATCGTGCTCTATGGCTCTTATCCGGACAAGACCCTCCGGGGGAGCCTGCGCATCAAGCCGGTGATGAAGTGGACGTCCGTTGTCTGCTTCGTTCGGACCCTTCCCGCGCACTCGTCGCTCAGCTACGGCCGGACCTGCGTCACGGACAGAGAGACGAGGGTTGCCTATGTGCCCATCGGATACGCGGATGGTTACCCGAGGAGCCTTTCGAATCGGGGTGCGGTTTTGATCAAGGGCGAGAGGTGCCGCATTCTAGGCACAGTTTGCATGGAATGGGTGCTGGCGGACGTAAGCCGCGTGCCGGGCGTCTCTCCCGGAGAAGAGGTCATCATCATGGGCGGCGCAGGTGCTGAGGCTATCACCGTGGACGAACTTGCGGACGCGGCCGGGACCATTCCATACGAGATCCTCTGCGGTGTGTCGCGACGCGTGCCGAGGCACTATGACTGACGATTGGGTAAAGAGGCTCATCCAGCCGGTGGGCAGGCTCGCGTCCGAAGCAGGCGGTATATGGGTCATGCTCATGGATACCGCCTACTGGACTTTCCGAAGACCCTTTCGCTTTGCCGCAGTTTTTCAGCAGATGGAGTTTGTAGGCGTCAAGTCGCTCTGGGTCGTGATCGTGACCGGAGGGTTCACTGGAATGGTCCTCGCCCTCCAAACCTATTACGGCTTCCGAAGATTCAGCTCGGAGGGCCTCGTGGGGACAACGGTTGCCTTGAGCATGACCAGGGAATTAGGTCCTGTGCTCACCGGGCTCATGGTGACGGGAAGGGCCGGCTCTGCAATAACAGCGGAACTGGGGACCATGCGGGTGACCGAGCAGATAGACGCCCTCACGGTGATGGCGTTGAGCCCGATCAAGTATCTCGTGGTTCCGCGGGTCGTGGCAGCGCTCCTCATGCTCCCCATACTCACCGTCATCGCCGATTTCACTGGAATCGTGGGGGGCTATTTCGTAGGAGTGAAGCTCCTCGGCATCAACGAAGCGATTTTTGTCGGCAGGATGGTCAAGTACGTTGACCTCGGGGACGTATACAACGGCTTGGCAAAGGCAGCCTGTTTCGGCCTCATTCTTGCAGTCATATCGTGTTACAAGGGCTTCTACACGAAAGGAGGGGCCCATGGTGTGGGACGGGCTACGACTGAAGCGGTCGTCTTGGCGAGCATCGTTATCCTCGTGTCCGACTATGTGCTCACTTCCCTCATGTTTTAGGACGGCATGGAAGATATCGCGATAACTGTAAAAGGCCTGTATAAGAGCTTCGGCAATCAGAAGGTCCTGGACGGCATCGACCTTGAGGTGGAGAAGGGCAAAACCACCGTGATCATCGGCAAGAGCGGGGGCGGCAAGAGTGTCCTCATGAAGCACCTCATTGGCCTCATGAAACCGGACCAGGGGGAGATTCTTATCGACGGGGTGGACATAACCGGCCTCAAGGAAAGGCAGCTCAACGAGGTAAGGAAAAAGTTTGGTATGTTGTTTCAGGAAGCGGCCCTCTTCGATTCCATGAGCGTCGAGGAAAACGTGGCCTTTCCGCTGAAGGAACACACCAACCTTTCGGCGAGGGAAGTAGACCGGGTAGCGGGTGAGAAGCTGCGGCAAGTAGGGCTTTTCGGCGCAGGAGATAAGATGCCGTCTGAATTGTCGGGAGGCATGAAGAAGAGGGTAGGCCTCGCGCGGGCCCTCGCCCTTGACCCGGAGATAGTGCTTTTCGACGAGCCCACGAGCGCACTCGACCCCATTATCTCGCTCACCATAGAGGATCTCATCAAGGAGACCCAGTTGAAGCTGAAGAAGACTTACGTGGTCATCAGCCATGACATAATGGGCATGTTCCGCATCGCGGACAAGGTGGCGATGCTCTACGAGGGCAAGATCGTTGCCGTCGGCACCCCTTACGAGATAAGAATGAGCACGCACCCGGCAGTGAGGGAGTTCCTGAGGGCAACTAAAATACCGGGCTTTGCAGGAGGTTAGCATGACTACGGAATTCAAGGTTGGTATCCTGGTCCTTTTCGGTATCATTCTCCTCTTCTACATGTCGTTCAGGATAGGCAAGTTCGGCTCACTCACCGAAGGGGCCGGGTATTTCGTGGATGCCCACTTCAAGAATGTCGCGGGTCTCGACACGAAATCTCCCGTGGAGGTAGCAGGGGTTGAGATCGGCCGTGTGAACAAGATCAACCTCGACGGGACCACGGCAAAGACAACCCTGCTTATCAAGAACAACGTAAAAATTCCCATGGACAGCAAGGTCGCGATCAAATCATTCGGTATTCTTGGTGACAAGTACCTGGAGATCATCCCCGGCCAATCTCCGGTCTACGCGAGAAACGGCGACGAGTTGAAAAACGTCGTCTCCTATGCGGACTATGACGAGATTTTCCAGAACGTAAGCGTGGCGGCCCGCGATATCGGGGAAACGGTGGAGCAGTTCAAGGGCGTGCTGGGAGAGAAAGACAAGGAGAACCTCAGGGCGAGCCTTGCGAGCATCCAGGCGGCAAGCGGACAATTCAATGACATGCTGACCGAGAACAAAGGAAATGTGAAACGCATCGTGGCGAATGTGGCGGCCGCAAGCACGAAGCTCGGACCCATGGCTGACAAGGCTGATTCCACCCTGACGCAGATCAATACTGTGATGAGCGATATCGAACAGGGCAAGGGCACCCTCGGCAAGCTCGTAAAAGACGACACCCTTTACAACGACGCAAAGGAGACGGTTGCCTCGTTGAAGAACGTCTCTGCAGACATCGAACAGGGCAAGGGCACCCTTGGAAAGCTGGTGAACGACGATAGCCTATACGTGGAGGCAAAGGAGACGGTCCAGAATGTGAACCAGTTCACCGGCAAGCTCAAGGATGGGACGCTCGTCGATGAGGCAGAGAAGACCATGAAGAAAGTGCAGCAGGCCGCTGAGGGGGTGCAGGAGCAGACGCCTATCTCTATTTTGGGTACCGTCTTCGGTCTGTTCTTTTGATGCGCCGTGCCGCCCTTTTCTTGCTCGTTCTTTTCTTCCCCGGCACCACCTTGTTCGCCTTCTGGCCTCTCTCTTGGGAACTGGACGGGCAAGAGCACTATCTGGGCCCCCTCATCTCCTGCGAAGGGGAGGCAGGCGAGACCCATGTCACGGTGAGCCCCCTCCTTGCCTCGTATGATGCTCCTGACACGTACACCTTCCTGTTTCCTCTGGGGAAGAGCACCGAGGAGAAGTCTTACCTTGTCCCCTTCTATATGAGACACAGCGGAGAAGGGGAGCACGACACCACCCTCTTCCCGTTCTTCTGGGGGGAGTCGGCCGATAGGTCTTACGGGGGCGTCTTCCCGTTCTATGGGAAGCTTTACCAGAGGTTCAGACGGGAAGAGATAGGTTTTCTCCTGTGGCCCCTCTACAGTTACAGCATAAGCGACGGGACCACGCGGACAAACGTGCTCTGGCCTTTCTTCTCCTTCTACAGCGGCTATCAGAAAGGATTCAAGATAGGGCCTCTATACGGACAGAGAGAATGGGGGGATGAAAGAAAAGCGACCTTTCTCTTGTGGCCTATCTTCATATGGGATGAAAACAGGCTCGATACTGACAACCCGTCACGGAGCTTCTGGGCATTCCCTTTCTACATGGAGACGACATCTCCGAAGGCTTCCTTCTACGCAGTTCTCTGGCCCTTTTTTACTTACGCGCGCACAGGCGACCGCACGGAAATAAAGGCGCCATGGCCGGTCTTCACGCACACTTCTGGCGAATCGGAGAGGGTCTTCAGCCTGTGGCCCCTCTATTCGCACGACGTCAAAGACAAAGATGAGGTCACCTATGTCCTCTGGCCTATCTACAAGGGCTGGGAGAGACATCCAGGCGACGCCACGTGGACCGAGAAAAGGATCCTCCTCCTGGACAGATACACGAGTGACGACAGGGGAGAGTTCCTCAACGTTTGGCCGTTCTTCGAGTACCGGTCGGCGGAAGACACTCGGACTTTCTTCTTCCCTTCTCTTTTCCCCTGGAGAAACAACGACTTCGACAGGATCATGAGGCCGATGCTGACCCTGTACGAGGTCAGGAAGAAGGGAGAAAAGACCGTTTCCAACCTTTTCTACGGCTTCTACACAACGGAGCAGGAGGGGGAGAACTGGAAGCGGCGGCTGGCCTTCTTGTTCGAGGCGAAGAGGGAGCCTGAGGGCCTGGGATTTCAGGTGCTGTCCGGTCTCTTTGCCGTGGACGGCAAGGGGATAAAGATCTTCTACATACCGATCAAACGGAAGCATGCCCAGGAACAAAACGAATGACCATCATCAGGGACGTCCAGCTCCGGGAGGTCAAGAGGCCCTTGAGGACCACGTTTTCGACGTCTCTCGGGCAAAAACAGCACCTCCGCAGCATAATGGTCAGGGTGGTGCTCAATGGCGGCGCCTCGGGGCTCGGCGAGGTGCCCACGAGTCTGGCATTCAAAGACGAGACAACGGGTGTAGCAAGAAGGGTACTCGAAGAGTCGACAGGGAGGATCAGGGGCTCTTCCATAGACGAGTACGGGCCGTTGGTGGATCGGCTGCGCACGGAAAATCCTCACGCTTTCATGACCATATCTGGTCTCGAGGTGGCGCTCTTCAGGGCGCTTCTTTCGGCCAGGGGCTGCTCTGAGCAGGCGTACTGGGGCAATGCGTGCCCCCTGATAGAAACGGACATTACCATTCCCTTCTTCACGGACAGACGGCGCCTCATGCGCTGGATCGATTGGACAATCTCGAGGGGATTCAGGATCTACAAGCTGAAGATGAGCGGCCATGTACAGGGGGACAGGCTCATCCTGTCTCTTCTCCATGGCATCCTCAAAGAAAGGGTTCCCGGATTCCGTCTCCGCCTTGACGCCAACCAAGGATACACGGCAAGGACTTTTCTCGACATGCTTCGTTACATAGAAGAAAACGGCCTCGAAATAGAGCTTTTTGAACAGCCCCTTCGGAAGGATGATTTCCGCGGGTTTGAGGAGATACGCGCATATGCCTCGATTCCCATCATCCTCGACGAGACGATCCTCAACCTCCGGGATGCGAGAAGGGCCGTAGATAATGGCCTCTGCGACGGCGTCAATATCAAGCTTGCGAAGAGCGGTGTGGCAGAATCACTCAAGATTGCGGAATTGGCCAGGCAGAACCACATGAAGCTGATGATAGGGTGCATGACGGAGACCATGGTCGGCCTTTCCGCCGCCATATTCTTTGCTGCCGGCACCGGCTTCTTCGACTTCATCGATCTCGATTCGATCCATCTCCTCTTCGGAAAGAACAGATGGCCCGGCCTTGCCCTTGAAGGGCCTTCATTCGTTATTGGCGGCGACGGAAAGGCGCGGAATCGAATCAGATAATGGCAGGGGAGAACCGCTGCTGGAACTCTTCGGGTCCGAGGCATGTGCAGGATGCCAGCCGCCTGAGCTGCTTTCCTTCGAAATCTTCCGGCTCAAGCCTTATCATGTACTTTCTTGCGACCTGATAGATCTGCGAATTGATGTCTACCTTCCGCACCTTGCTCTGGCCCGATGCGTCGATGAACTCGGAGAAGGGAATGGACTGTATATCCTGGGCGTCGGAGATGATCGTGCAGCCGGTTCCGCCCCTTTTCAGGAAGCGGACCGCCCCGTAGCCGAGGTTCCTCGTGTAATCCCGATCAAAGGGGATTGGGTCCGCACCCCGCAGTTCGTACCCGATCCCCTTGTCCACAATCGTTACCTTCAGCCCGCAGGCATCGAGGGTCTTTTTCGATATTCTTCTCAGGGTATCGCCCAAAGGCACCTCTGAGAGGCGGAGACGCCCCATCTCGTCCTTTTCCGCGACGCCCTCCTCCTCCGCGTTGAACACTATTCTCTCTGCCATGCCCTCGGCAAGGACCGCGACCCCATGATCTCTCCCCATAGAGAGCCTCTTTATGATGGCGCCGGAAAGCACGTCAGATACCTGATTGATGGAAATGGCCTTCTTTTCAAATTCTTCCGGGATGAGGGTAATCGTTGCGCCTGCCGCCTTGCCTATTCCCAGGGCCAGATGGCCTGCTTGCCTTCCCATGGTAGTGACGAAATACCACCTTCCAGTGGTCCTCGCATCTTCCATGAGATTTGTGACAATGCGAACACCCTCGTGGCGCGCGGTTTCGTAACCGAAGGTGGAGAGTCCGCCAGGGAGCGGGATATCATTGTCTATGGTTTTCGGTACGTGGACGACTCTAAGGTTCCCTTGCGCCTCTCTGCAGATCCAGTTCGCCATGAAGAGCGTACCCTCTCCGCCGATCGCGAGGAGGTAATCTATGCCGAGACGGCCTATGGTGGCCATCATCACCCGGAACCGCTCCTGCACGTTGTCGGGGTAGTCGCGGGACGTCCGCAGGATGGAGCCGCCCCTCGTGGGAATCCTCGTGACCTCGTCGATAGTGAGCGGCCTTATATCACCCTCCCTGCCTTCAAAGAGGGTCTTGAACCCGCCGACGATGCCCACGACGTCCATGCCCTCATTGACCGCCTCTATGGTTGCCGAGCTTATGACGCCATTGATCCCCGGGGCCGGACCTCCGCCAACGACTATGGCGAGCACTTCCTTTTCCATGGGGAGTAGTCTGCATCTTATTGA
>CAYZAF010000416.1:0-4850 GCA_964476435.1 uncultured Syntrophaceae bacterium | reverse complement strand
GAACGGCACATCCCACAATAAGGGGTATCTCTGCGCCAAGGGCCGCTTCGGCTATCGGTACATGGCGGACGAAAAACGCCTGTTGAAGCCCATGATCAGGAAGAGGGGCGAATGGCACGAAGCGACGTGGGACGAAGCCCTGACGTATACGGCGCAGAGGCTCGGCGCGATAATCAACAGTTCCGGCCCCCAATCCGTAGCGGCTCTCGCCTCACCCACGCTGACGAACGAGGACCTCTACCTCCTGCAGAAGTTCGTCCGGGCAGGCTTGAAGACGAACAATATCGGAAGTTTCACGCATCTTGAGGACGAAGCCGGCAAGGACGACCTCGACACCCAATTCGGGCTCACCGTTTCCACTGCCACCATGGACGATCTCAGCCGGGCGGATGTCATCATGGTGATGAACACGGACCCTGACGAGCATCTTATTACGGAGATCAAGATCAAGGCTGCCCTGAAGAGAGGCGCCAGGATAGTGACCGTGTCGTCTTCGGAAATCCCCCTCGTCAAGTTCTCCGAACTCTGGATAGACTCGAAGCGGGGCACCAATACGGCCCTGGTCAACGGCATCTGCAAGGCAGTCATTGAGAAAGGGCGCGAGAATGCGTCCTTCATAAAAGAACGGACAGAAGGCTACGAGGCTTTCGAGGCATCTGTGGAGCAGTTCGATGCCGGATTGGTGGCCGAGATCACCGGCGTCAAGAAAGAGAAGCTGGAAGCCCTTTTCGACCTCCTCTCAAAAGAGGGGGCCAATGTAGTAGTCGTCTATGACATCGACTACCAGTGGGAAAAATCGAAAGACGACCTCACCGCCCTCGGAAACCTCATGCTCCTGAGCGGCCGGATAGGAAAGCCGGGGAACGGCATCATTCTCCTGCGCGCATTCGCCAACAGCCAGGGCTTGCTCGACATGGGGGTGGACTCGAGGTACCTGCCCGGTCATGTCCGGAATTGCGATGATAAGGGCATCGAGGCATTGGCAAGGCTGTGGGGCACAGACGTGCGAGACATCTTCAAGCCGGTGGATCTCAAGGATGCCATGGGGAGGGACCGGATAAAGGGGCTTGTCGTATTCGGGGAAGACCCACTTTTTTCAACCTCGAATCTGAAGCTGACGAGTGGCGTTGAATTCATGGTCGTGGTGGACTGCTTCATGACGGAAACCGCGTGCGAGGCCGATGTGGTCCTGCCTGCCTCCCTGCCCATTGAAACGGAAGGCACGTTTACCACGTGCGACCGCAGGGTACAGGCAGTGGCCAAGATATGTGCTTCCCCTACGGGCATGGAAAACAGGCAGATCATAAAGGCCCTGGCAGAAAGAATGAACATCGCCCTGGGCCCGGACGGAACGCCGGAGATAGACGAAGAGATAAGAAAGGCTGCTCCCCTCTACGCACGGGTGGGAGAGGGAGGATTCTGGGGTGAGGGCCTTTTCGAGGAGCGGTTCATGACCGAAAATGGAAAGGCTCGGTTTGCGCTCTTCCAGATCGACGTGACCCCTTTTAGCGGGGAGAAGAGATGCTACCTCTCGGCGGAGAACTACTTCGACCTTCACATCCGGCACAAGTTGAGCGAATGAGGGGAAGGGAGAGCAATACCGGGGGTGATGAGGCGGGGCATAATGTGATATAGTATCAAGGAAAAAGAGCCGAGAGGATCTAAGCCTATGAATCAACTCCTGAACTCAGAAAGGCTCGAAAAAGAGCTGAAAAAGCGGGAACAGGAGCTAAAATGCATTTACCGCATTGCCCGGGAGGTGGATTCTGACAGCGATCCGGGGCAGATGCTGCAGGGCATCGCGATACAGCTCAGACAGGGCCTTGCATACCCCGACGCTAGCTTTGCATCCATCCGGCTCGACAGCAGGGAATATTCGGACGGACCGGCTCCGACAGGCGAGTCCCATGCCCAATGCAGCTCCGATCTCACCATATTCCGACAGAGGAGGGGGAGCATCAGCCTCTCTTACGGAGACGGCCTGGAGTTCTTAAGGGAGGAGGAGGAGCTTGTAAAGGAAGTGGCCGGCCTCGTGTCGAGAGCCTTGGAGCGCCGCGAGATGAAGCCGCAGCAGCAAAGGGGGGAATGGGGGAAGCTCGACCCCGAGCAGAGCAAGCGCGGGTACGACGATCTCTTCGACAAAGCCCCCACGCCGCTCCTCATCGCCAGGCTCAATGGGGACATTATCAAGGCGAACGCCGCCTTTTACCAGCTCCTCAACTATCCGGCAGACGGATCTGTGGAGCTCAACTTCGTGAGGGACAGACTCTACGAAACGCCCGAGATAAGGGCGGTGATCTATCAGAAGCTGCTCCAGGACGGCATCCTCGACGGCCTTGAATTGAACTTTCTCGACCGGGACGACAAACCCGTGCCTGTGCTCGCCTCTTATGCCTTTGTCGATCTTGACGGAGAGCGCTGCATTGAGTCCGTTTACAAAGACATGAGCGTGCGCAAGGATCTGGAGAAGAGGCTGATCGAGCAAAACGAGAACCTCGAGAAGAGCGTCCGCGAGCGGACCCTGGCTCTGGAAAACCAGAAGAACCTCCTCGTCAGGAAGAACCAGGAGCTAGTCGCCATCTCCGAAAAGCTGAGGGAACATAAGACCAGGCTCCAGACCCTCTTTAAAGCCATCACGGACACCGTCATCGTGATCGATGCAGATTGCAACATCCTCATGTCCAATCAGAAGCACATCGGCAACAGAGGAAAGTGTTACAAAAAGGTGTTCGGCCAAGAAGAGCGGTGCCAGGACTGTCTCGTGGAGAAGGTTTTCGCGGAAAGGACGTCGGTCTCTCACGAGAAGGTGGTGGAGGACGAATACCACCTCCTCCAGGCATACCCCATCTTCAACGCAGAATGCAAGATTACCGGGGTTCTCGAGATATCCAGGGTGATCACCAAGGAGAAGAGCATGGAGCGTCAGCTGCTCCAGGCCGACAAGTTGGCTTCTCTCGGCCAGCTCGTATCGGGCATAGGCCACGAGATCAACAACCCCAATACTTTTATCCGAGGGAACCTGTTCATCCTCCAGGAAGCGATGAAAGACCTGTTCCCCATCATCGACGAGTACTACCGGGAGCACCCCGACTTGAGGATCGCACGCCTCAATTACGATGTCTTCAGGCAGAACATACCCATTCTCATGGACGACATGGTCGACGGCGCAAACCGGATAAAGGGAATCGTCGACGGCTTGCGCAAGTTCGGCAAACGGGACGAGGGATTCCTCAACGAGGCGGTCGACCTGAACCTCGTTACCGAGAGCTGCCTCAGGCTTGTGGACAACCACATCAGGCGAACAGCGGACGTAAGGGTAGACCTGGCACCCGATCTGCCGATGATCATGGGGAATTCCCAGAAACTGCAGCAGGTGATCATCAACATGCTCATCAATGCCTCCCAGGCCATCGAGAAGCCGCGCGGCACCATCAAGGTCTCGACGCGATTCGACGGCAAGGAGGTGATCGTCAGGGTGAAGGATGATGGAAAAGGCATGGATGAGAAGACGATGAGCCAGATTTTCGATCCTTTCTTCACGACGAAGAGGCACAAGGGAGGCACCGGCCTAGGCCTTTCCATTGCCTACGGGATCATAAAGGAGCACAAAGGCAGGATCGGGGTGGTGAGCGAGGTCGGGGCAGGGGCTACGTTCTGCATCTACCTCCCCGCGGCAGGGACGGAGGGGTAGTGGACAAGATCCTCATCATCGACGACGACCAGGCAGTCCTCAACTACCTGAACGTGTTCATGCTGCAGACAGGCATTTTCGATGTCACCACACTCAGCAACAGCACGAGGGCCTACGGTGAGCTGAAGAGCAATGGATACGATCTTCTCATCCTCGATATGGATATGCCCGATGTCACGGGCCTCGACATCCTGAGGTATGTTCAGGAAAACAATATCGACATCGAGACGATTGTTCTGACGGGTGTGGAGGATGTGGAGCTGGCAGTTTCGGCCGTGAAGCTGGGCGCCCTGGAATATTTGACAAAACCCGTGGACAACGAGCGCCTCCTCAAGTTGATGAAGACTGCCCTTGAGAACAGGAAGCAGCAGAAGATCATCGACCAGGAGGAGCCGATTTCGGTCGATGACTTGAAGTTCAAGGACGCATTCAAGGACATCGTCACCCAGAATGAGAAGATGCACAAGATCTTCTCCGTTGTGGAGAAGATGGCCCAGACGGACAACAGCATCCTCGTCTGGGGCGAGAGCGGAACCGGCAAGGAGTTGATTGCCAGGGCCATCCATCAGATAAGCCGGAGGAGCAAGCAGAATTTCGTGGCGGTAAATGCCGGCTCTTTTGCCAATGAGCTCTTTGCGTCCGAGTTCTTCGGCCACAGCCAGGGCGCATTCACCGGTGCCGTAGCGAATAAGAGGGGCCTCGTGGAAGAGGCGGACAAGGGGACGCTCTTTCTCGACGAGATAGGCGAGCTTGCCCTCCCCATCCAGGTGAAGCTCCTGAGGGTGCTCCAGGAAGGGGAGTTCTTCCGCCTGGGATCCACGAAGCACCTCAAAGTCGATATCAGGATCATTGCGGCGACCAACAAGAATCTCCACGAAGAGATAAAGAAAGGCAATTTCAGGAAAGACCTGTTCTACCGCCTCAACATGAATTCCGTGTATCTTCCGCCGCTGCGCGAGAGGAAAGGTGATATCCCCATCCTTGCCCACCACTTCCTTTCCGTGTTCTGCGGAAGCAACGGCAAGAGGATAGACAGGATATCCGAAGGCGCGATGAAGCTCCTCACCCATTACGACTATCCGGGTAATGTGCGGGAGATGATGAATATCATCAACAGTGCCGTCATTATCGAATCGACAGGTGAGCTGAGAAAGAAATC
>CAYZAF010000415.1:0-5166 GCA_964476435.1 uncultured Syntrophaceae bacterium | reverse complement strand
GCGGCGAGATCTTTTCATCCCGTTCGACCTCCCCGGTCTTTTGTCGCACCGGCCCTTCGCAGCGAGGGGCTGTGGGCATCTCAAACTTGAGTAAGATTGGCCCCCAGCCGAGAAATCCCGTGACATATCGGTTGCGTTATGATACTATTTCCTCAAGACCTATTACGGGAAGGTAGATCGGTCGTACGTATTCATTTGCGTGCAACGCCCGAAAAAAGCAAGAGAGTTGCGGGGAGAATATTGACCGAAAGTCCGGCTTTCTGGGTTTCTCCATGGGATAGAAGAAGAGGCGAAAAGGGGTTGACAAAATGAATGGATCAGTCGATGCGGAAAAGCACAAACGGGGCATGTTGTCGTCGCTGGGCAGCTCGGAGCGCATTCGGAGACTGAGCGTCCGTTCGCGCTCGACCCCCCAGACCCTCTGTCTCCACCGGGCCCGCGCGTACACCGCGGTTTTCGACGAGACCGAGGGGGAGCCGGTTGTCCTTCGCCGGGCCAAGGCCCTGGCGCGGACATTGGAGACCCTCCCCGCCATTATTGAGGAAGACGAGCTGATCGCGGGCAGGCGCTCCTGCAGGGTCAGGTGCGTTCCGATCAATCCGGAATGCCACGGAGGGTGGCTGCTCGACGATATCGACGAGTTGCCGCAGAGGAAGCAGGACCCGTTTCATGTCCCTCCCGAACAGATGGCGGAAGCCAAAGACCTGCTCCGAAGATGGAAAGGGAGGAACCTGGGCGACATCTGGACAAGAATGTGCCCGGAAGACGTGGTGAGAAGAGTGAGGGGCACGGGCTGGGCCGACGTGTCGGCAGGCCTCTTCATGCTCGGGTACCATTTTACTCCTCCCTGGGAGAGGATCCTTCATTCCGGGCTCAGCTTTTTTGAAGAAAAGATACGTATCCGGCTCGCGAGCCTCGATCCCATCAATCCCGCACACATGGGCAGAGAGCATTTCCTGAACGGCCTGCTCGTCGTGATCGATGCGGTCAAGCAATTTGCCCGTCGCTACAGTGATGAGGCCCATCGGCTTGCCCAGAAGACAGAAAACGAACAGCGGAAGCAGGAACTGCTGCGGATCGCAGAGGCATGCAGGCGGGTCCCCTACCTGGGCGCGAGAACTTTTTTTGAAGCTATGCAGGCGCTCTGGCTCATTCACATGGTCCTCTACGTCGAAGGCACCGGTCCTTCCTATTGCATCGGTCGGTTCGACCAGTATATGCACCCTTTCTTCAGATCGGACATCGAGAAGAAGGCCTTGACCCGCGAAGAGGCACTGGAGCTGATCGAGCAGTTCTACATAAACTTGACCGACAACCTTTCCCTCTACGACAGTCTGACCGTGAAAAATGCTGCCGGTTTTACCCAATATCAGGTTTTGACCGTAGGAGGAGTAAACAGGGCGGAGAAGGATGCGTCGAACGACCTGTCTTATCTCTGTCTGGACGCTGCGAAGTCCGTGAGGTCGACACAGCCGGACATCGTGCTGCTATGCCACCCCCGCGAAACGCCGTACAAGCTGAAAATGAAAGGGGCCGAGTTGGTTCAGATCGGCATGGGCCTGCCAAAGTTCATAAGCACTGAAACGACGAAGACCGAACTGATGGCGTGGGGTTATTCAAGGGAGGAGGCGACAGAAGGGTGGATACGGGGATGCTCCGAGCCGTATGGGCCCGGATCGAAGCAGTTCGGTCACGCGGCCTCCGCATTCCTCAACCTCCCCCTCTCTCTGGAAACTGCCTTATTCGATGGGTGGACCGCCGCGACCTCCGGCAAGAAGGAATCGGGGCAACGGCTCGGCCCGGCGACAGGCGACCCCCGCACCTTCACGACCTTTGACCATTTTATGGAGGCCTTCAAAAAGCAGACGGCCCAACAAATCCGCGACGCCCACATAGCCGGCTCGTATATTGAGCTGGCTCAGGCGGAGAATTTCCCCCTGATGATGCAAAGCGTCCTCACGGATGACTGCATTGGCAGGGGACTGGCGGCGAACGCCGGGGGCGCCGAGATCTGCGTCGGCCCGGGCATCCCCTTCACGGGGGGGTGGGCTACCGTTGCCGACTCTCTTGCGGCGATCAAAAAGCTGGTGTACGAAGAGAGGAAGATCTCTATGGATCAGTTGATCCAGGCCCTCGCGTGCGACTTTGAGGGTTGCGAGTCCCTGCAGCAAATGCTCGTCGAAAAGGCGCCCAAGTTCGGCAATGATGTCGACTACGTCGACGAGCTTGCCAAAGAGGTGTTCCAGTTTGCGTCGAGCGAAGTGAAAAGCTACGCTGGAAGATACGGAAACAGGAATTCGCCGTCGACGGCGGTATCCGTCTCTCACATCTCCCACGGCGCTTTTGTCGGCGCGACGCCCGACGGCAGGAAGGCAGCTACGCCGATTTCAGACAACATAGGGCCCGCAGACCAGAAAGATAAAGAAGGGCCGACGGCGCACATCAATTCGGTCACGAAACTGGGTCTCGACAGGCAGTTCGGCACCATACACAATATGTACATTACCAATGCGGACACCGACGAGAAGAAGCACAAGGTAATCGATCTGATCGATGCGTACCATGGCCGCTGCGGACATCACCTTCAGATAAACTGCATCGACAAGGACATCTTGAGAGACGCGCAAGTTCATCCGGAGAAATACCCGACCCTCATGGTGCGCGTGGCAGGCTATGTCGCTTACTTTACGGAACTCTCGACGAATTTGCAGAACTACATCATTGCGAGAACATCTGTTCATGTATGATGATTCTGAACTTGCGGCCGCCATTTGGAAGATAGACAGGTTCGCGATCCATGACGGCCCGGGCATTCGTACGAATATCTACTTCAAGGGTTGCCCTTTGCGCTGCCTCTGGTGCTCCAACCCCGAGGGGCAGCGCCAGAGGGACGAGATAGGTTATTCCGAGGCAAAGTGCGTCCATTGCGGGTCGTGCGCCGCGGTGTGTCCGAAAGGCGCGATTGCGCTGGAGAACGGCGCCCCGGTGCCAGACCCCGAAAAGTGCGACGCCTGTGGGGAATGCGCCGCCGGCTGCCCGTCGGGCGCTTTGTTCGTCTATGGAAGGCTCTACGATATCGCACAAATTATGGATATCGTTGAAAGGGACAGGCATGTGTATCGCCGGTCGGGGGGAGGCATCACCTGCACCGGCGGGGAGGCGTGCTCCCAGCCGGCGTTCCTGCTCCGCTTGCTCAAGGAATGTCGGCGGGCCGGAGTGCCGGCGGCAGTGGAGACGTGCGGCTTTGCGGATAGGGAGGACTTCAGGAAGATCCTGGATGAGGTGGACTGGCTCTTTTTCGACCTGAAGCACCTTGACCCGGTCGAGCACAAGAAACTGACGGGCGTCGACAATTCCCTCATATTGGAGAACCTCCGGGCTGCCTCGTCGGTTCTGGCTGAAAGGGGGAAGACGCTCGTCATAAGGCAGGTCGTCGTTCCGGGAGTCAACGACGGGGAAAACATCGAGGCCCTTGCGCGGACGGCGGCCGCCTTGCCGCGGGTCGATTTCGTCGAGTTGTTGCCCTATCATGCTTACGGAACGAACAAATATGCGACCCTCTGGCGTCCCTACAGACTAGACGGGCTACTCCCTCCTGAAGATGACGTTCTCAGGGAGCAGTCCAAAATCATCGAAAAGGCTGGGGTCAGGTGCTCGATCGGGGGGTCGTGAGCCTCACAGCCGCACCGACGTCCGCGCAATGATGCCGTCCTGCACCATCTTCGACAGCTCGACAAAATAGGCCACGTATCCTGCCACTCTGACCATGAGCGTCGGATATTTCTCCGGGTGCACCTGGGCTTCCCTCAGTATCTCTTTGTTGATGCAGTTTATCTGGAGGTGATGACCGCCGCGGCCATGGTACGCGTCTACCAGGTCGATCATCTTGTGCCTCTTTTCATCGCTGTCCACATTGGTAAGATACATATTGTGGATGGTGCCGACCATTCTCTCAAGACCCAGCTTGGTCACCGAGTTTATATGGGCGACCGGACCCTCCTGGTCTTTCTGGTCCGTCGGGCCTACGTTGTCCGAAAAGCGTTCCCCGGCTTTTCTGCCGTCGGGCGTAGCCCAGACAAGCGTGCCGAAGACAATGTGGGCCGTAGAGACGTGGGTGCCGCACACGTTCCTGTTGCCGAACACTCCCGTGTATTTCCTGACCTCGTCCGAGGCAAACTTGAAAATCTCTCTCGCCAGCTCATCCACATAATCGATGTCGTTCCCAAACTTGGGCGCATCATTGACAAGCGCGTGCTGAAGCTTCTCGCAGCCGACAAAATCGGCGTCTATGGCTTTGATTAACTCTGCCATAGAGAATCGCTTCTCCTCAAACACCAGCTTCTTGACAGCAGCCAGCGAGTCGGCGACGGTGGCCCAACCGCCTGTAAAAGACATTCCGGGGCCGACGTTGATATGGGCGCCGCCGGCGTTGGCCGGCAGTCCCCGACCGATGCAATCGTCGGTCAGAAGGCTCTCCACCAGCACCGGAAAATGTTGAGCCTCAACCATCTCCATATAGGAGCTGGCGACATGTCCGTCTCGTATTTGTTGAGCCGCCTGCTTCTTGAACGCATCCATGAATTGGTCGAAACTGATGAATGATGCCGGGTCCCCGGTAGCCACGCCTATCTGCCGGCCCGACCACTTTTGACCGGGGGTTCGCTTCCGTCCGTTGAAGAGAACTGCTTCGAGGGAGAGAGGGAGATTGATGAAGGCCGCGGCCGCATGGCCGTATTGCTTGCTGCCCGGGCCATACGGCTCGCTGCAGCCTTTGACCCAGCCCAGACTTGCCTCTTCCCGGGAATAGCCTAGCGACATCAGCTCGGTCTTCATTGTTTCGGTGTTGTGGAACTTGGGCAGGCCAAGGCCCAACTGCACCAACTCGGCTGCTTTCATTTTCAGCTTGTAGGGCGTTTCTCGGGGATGGCACAGAAGGACAATGTCCGGCTGGGTTGTCCTCACAGCCTTGGCAGCGTCCAGGCACAGATAGGAGAGCTCGTTTGACGCGTCTTTTCCAAAGCTGTCGATCCCTCCCAGCGACATTGTCTGATACTGGGTAAAGCCGGCTGAATGGTATGCAGTTTGCGAGTCGTACAAAAAGAGTATATTGGTCAGGTTAATGAAGAGATGCTCGACTAGCTCCTGGGCCTCTTCGGGCGTCAACGT
>CAYZAF010000414.1:0-3431 GCA_964476435.1 uncultured Syntrophaceae bacterium | reverse complement strand
GTCACCAGGGTGCGGAACTCGGGAACCGCGTTGGCCCCCTCCCCCTTTGCGAGGTAGATATTACCTTTCATGAAGTGGGCGTCGAGGTTCTTCGGGCTTTCTTTCAGAATCTCGTCGACGTATTTCCGTGCTTCGTCCAGGTTGCGCTGCGCGAAGGCGATCTTGGCAAGGCTGTTCTTCACCTGGATGATGTCGGGGTTGGCCGGGTTCTTTTCCAGCGTGAGGGAGTCCTTCAAGGTCTTTATGGCCTGGTCGGCCCTGTTCGTATTCACATAGAGCTCGGCGAGGGCGAGACGAAGCCTGAAGCTCTTTCCGTTCTGTTGGATCCCGGAGGTCAGCTCCTGCTCTGCGGCGTCGGGCTTTCCCTTGCCGAGATAGAAGAGCGCTGCCTGGAGCCTGCCTGGTTCGTTCTTCTTGTCTGATGCAACCACCTCTTTCAACAATTCCCCTGCCTTGTCCTGCTTGCCCGTGTCCCAGTAAAGGCCGGCGAGGGCGAGCTTGTGGACGGCGTTGGCCGGATCGAGGGAGACGAGATGCTCTTCCGTGGCGATGGCGTCGGGGATGCGATTTCCTTTCACGTAGACTTCGGCGAGTACGATGTTGAGGGGCACCGAAGTCGGGTTCACCTTGATGCCATCCTGGAGGACTTTGGAGGCCGCGTCAAAGTCGTTCTTCTGGACGTAGGCCGCCGACAGAAGGAGAAAGGCGTCGACGCTCTTGGAGCCTTTTCCGATCAAGTCTTTTGCGATGGCGATTGTCTTGTCGCCATCCTTCTTTGCGAGAAAGGAGGCGGCCTTCACGATGAGGGCCTGCTCGTTGTCAGGCTCTGCCTTGAGGGCGATTTCGGCCGCCTCCAGGGCCTTATCCGGGACCCCTCCCCTGAGCAGGACCTTTGCCAGCTCCACCCGCGCGTTCGTGTTGGATGGCGCCAGTTCGACGGCCTTCGAAAGGCTGCCGTACGCCTCCCTGAGGTTACCCTGCTTCATGGCGGTGAGGCCGAGCATATAATAGGCGTCCGAATACTTCGAGTCGATCTGCACGGCGTTCTTGAACTCGAGCCTCGCCTTGACATAGTCGCCCTTCTCGTAGAGCGCCTTTCCCTTACTGTAGAACTTGAGCTTCTTCTGCTCCGGCCCGCCGCAGCCTACGGCCAAGAGGGCTATCAGACCGACTGCCAGCGTGGTACGCAATATTCTTCTCAATGTAAGCCTCCTGCATTTCCCGAGAGACGGTTTCCTGACGACAGTTTACGAGAATTTGGTCTAAACAGCAATCTCACGCATAGACAACCGACGATACATATTGCACAACCGGTGCATTCTACTCCAACTGCACCACCTACCACCCTGAAAGGCCCCGCACAGCCGCGGCGAGGAGGGCAGGCGCGCTCGCCAGGGCGAGACCGTCGAGCCTTCCCCGCAGCTCTCCCATGACCACCTCATAGCCGAAGAAGAACATGATGGTCTTTGCGACGACGATCGGCAGCCCCCTGATAGGCAGGTATGAACCAAGAAGGTAGGGGAAGAGGAGGGCCAGGAAGAGGATGAGAAAGTCCATGGGCGTGCTCTTGAAGCCCCTCTTTCTCCTCGTGAGCTTGAGGGTAAACACGGAAAGCACCACAAGCGCGATGATTGCTGCAGTGTAAAAAAAACTGACTGCTTCGGCCATAGGCCGCTCAGCCTCCCCGCTTAGGTAAACGATCAAGGGGATGAAGAGATAGAGGGCGAGCATGAGGCCTGCCCTCATCCAGGCCCTCTTGAAGAACCGGACCGCTCCGAGAAGGCAGAGAAGAGCGATGGAAAGGAAGCCGTAATAAGGGGGAACCCTCGAAGGCACGAAGGCCGTGGCAAAAAGGAGGAGGGGCAGGCCGAACCTGACGGCGCGGTAGGTAATCCTGATGAACACACCCTCGTCCCGCATCTTCCTGACACGCCCCTTTATCAGGTGTTCGAGGAAGTCGTACCTGGCGAGCTGCCATCCGGCCTTGTCGGCCGCGTAGAACCCGCCGAGGATGACGACGGAGAGGGCGACATAGACGGAGAGGATAAGCCAGTCCTCGTGGAACCTAAAGAAGTAGGCTCCGACCACGAGAAGGGCCTGGAGGCAGTATATGGCTACGACGGACTCGGAATGGTGGAACCCGAGGCCCATGAGCCTGTGGTGAAAGTGCTTCCTATCGGGGGAGAAAAGCGGCCTACCTTCCGTTATCCTCTGGGCCATCACCGCGAACGTATCGAGGACGGGAAAACCGAGAATGAGAAGAGGCAGGAGCGGGCTCAAGGCAGTGGCCTGCTGCTGCGTCAGGGCCAGGGAAACGGTTATGGCGGAAAAGCCCAGAAACTGGCTCCCCGTGTCACCGAGAAAAAGCTCGGCCGGGTGCGTGTTGTACCTGAGGAACCCCATGATGGAGCCGACGAGGGCCAGTCCCAGGAGGCAGATCGTCGTGTCTTCGCCGGTGTAGGCCAGATAGCCGAGACAGGAAAAGCTCAAAAGACAGATGCCGCCCGCGAGGCCATCCAGGCCGTCGGCGAGGTTGATCGCATTAGTGACGCCCACGATGGCAAGGATCGTGAGGGGTATGGCGAACCACTCGGGAAGGAGAAAGCCGTCCGGGAGCAGGGAACCCAGGCTCGCTATCTTCACATCACCGTACCAGACCACAATCGAGGCTGCCGCTACTTGAGCGAGGAATTTTATCCTGAAACCGAGCCCTTTAAGATCGTCGACGATGCCTAAGACGACGATTACGGCAGCCCCGAGGGCATAGGCGCGCACGAAGCTCGACTGGGGCAGCCAAAGGACCGTCGAGAAGAAAACGCCGAGGCTGAGGGCTATGCCCCCTACCCTTGGTACGGGCCTGAGGTGGACCTTTCTCGCGTCGGGAATATCGAGCCCGATATTGAAGTGCAGGGCAGCCCGGGAAAATACAGGGATCAGCGCCACGGTGATAAAAAAGGATAGGAGGAGGGAAGAGAGATAAACCAAGTTGAATCACTCATCTTAACTCATGATTTTCGAATTGTGAATCAAAAAAGCAAAGGGAAACCTTAAGGTAGTTTTGAGAGCCTGGCGCCACAACCCGGGCCTGACAGGGGTCCAGCTGACATCGACAGGACTGAGAATTCGAAATCCAGGAGGGAGGAGGAAGGGATTTAGCTCTGCTTGCCTATGAAATCTTTGATCGTACGGACGTATTCAGTAAAGAGCTTTGTGGCGCCGTCGACGGAAGCGAGGACAACCGCGTCGTCGATAACATCATATTCGTGGACGAGGCGGTTGCGCAAGCCGGCGAAAGGAGCAAGACTGTGCGCGAGATTGTCAGGGAGCACCCGAAGCACCCCGAGCTGGAGGAACGCGTCAAAGTAGGTATCGGGGACTACTCCTCCGAGCTCCACAATGATGTGTGTGTTGATGTCTATCGCCGCCTCTAT
>CAYZAF010000413.1:0-2037 GCA_964476435.1 uncultured Syntrophaceae bacterium | reverse complement strand
AAAAAGGGGAAGCGGGAGACGCTAGTTCTCGAAGAGCTTGTCGCAGTCCGTGAGGGCATTCGTCTCTGCCCACAGCACGTCTTCGACCGAGAGGTTGAGGGCCTCGGTGTCCCCGTCCATGCCCTCGTAGTCCTGCCTGTCCGCCTTCTCGGCAAGGGTGAGCAGCATGGCCAGCACCCCTTCCCTCCTCGTGAGGGCGTCCTGGATCTCCTGGACGAGGTTGAGCTTCTCCGTCACTTCGTCGGGCCTTATGTTGAAGAAGACGTTCATGAAGGAGAGTAAGCCGGTGATGAAAGCGCTGTCGGCGAGAGCCTGCTCTTCCGTCTTCTTCGCGAGAGACTCCATGAGCCTGCTGCGCATGAGGGCCTTCTCGATGAGGGGGTGCGACTGGGCGTCCCTCCGGTCTACGGTAAAGAGGAGGAGGACCACCCATTTTTGCAGGTTTTCGTACCCGAGGAGGGTAATCGCCTGTCCGATGGAGGCGACCTTCCGGCTGGCCCGAAAGAAGGCGGAGTTCATGAGCTGAAGCAGTCCGTAGGCCAGTTTCGGGTTATCCTTGAAGGTTTTCTCGATGACCGCCACGTCCTTGTCTTCCTTAAGGTCGTTGAACAGCCTCATGAGGACCTCCTGAGAAGACGATATGGAGGGCGCATCGTCTCCGGGAGACGTCACGAAAAAGGGCCCCTGAAAGAGCTCGAAACCGAGGTCGCGGCACGTCGCGAAGCTCTCCTTGTCCTCTACGGACCCTGCCATGAGCTTGGCAGGCAGCCCCTTAAAGAGGGCAACGGCCGGGGCGACCTGATCCAGAAAAAAGGGTGAGGCATTTATTCGGACGATGTCAGCGACCTTGTGGAGCGGCAAGAGACCCCGCCCCGACGGGGTGTAGTCGACGGCGACCTGGTAGGCCTGCCTCTTCAGCATCACGGCGGTAAGAAGAGCCTCCTTGTCCAGCACGTCAATTTCCGGCACCTGAAAGACGCTGTTCTTCGGAAGAAGGGCAAGGGTATCCCCTTTCATGGCGGCCACATTGAGCGTGAAAAAAGCCCGCCGGCTTCCTGTGAGCCTTTCGAATCCTCCTTCCGAGGAGACGTCGCCGGCAACGTCTTCGTCCACACTCAAGGCGGGCCACCTCAAGGCTCCCTCTGAAGCGGGCCTCCGAAAGGAGAACTCGTTCCCGAAAAGACACCTCTTCTTGTCGAAGACCGGCTCCTTGTGAACGTAGTATGTGCTCATGGCGGCACCTTCGGGAAGATATGACTCCAGAAAGTCTTATCGTACCGGTTCCGATCCCCTTAAATGGTCTCCAGAGGGGAGGCCACGTTTTCCTGATATCGTTATCCTGACGATCGCCACAAAAGGTAAACAGTTCAAGCGCAAATGGGGAGGTTGGTTTAGGCAAGGGACGCCATGCCGCCATCGAGCGCATGGGCCGCATCGGCGAAGCTCTTGCGAGTGAAACGGCGGGCGGATTATAGTGCTTTCGGGGGAAGAAGGTTATCTCCCCTATGTTTCACGAGGGATGGAGGCTATCATGAACGGGATTGAGATAAAAGCATTTACGTCTTCGGACGACGTGAGAAGCTTCGATAAGGGGAAGGTCGAGCTGGTCAATGTCGATGGCAGAACAGTCGGACGGGCAACGCTGGAGCCCGGGTGGAGATGGTCCCAGTCGGTGAAGCCGCTGGCGAAAACCGAGAGCTGCCTGGCTCCCCACTTTCAGTACCACGTCTCAGGCACCCTCCGCGTGAAGATGGACGACGGCACGGAGAGGGACATAAAGGCGGGCGAGGTCTCCATGCTGGGAGCGGGCCATGATGCCTGGGTGGTGGGCAATGAGCCGGTTGTCGTCATCGATTTCCAGGGCATGGTCGACTACGCCAAGCAGAAAAAGACATTGGATTTGAGCTATCCGATTCCGGCGCTGGTGTGGGAGCTATGAGATGCGTGCGGGTGCCCGGGGGGAGATTCGGGGTTCCCCCGGGCATGCTATAGTACTCTGTACTCGGTGAAGATTCTCGCCTTCTTTGCGAGCGATAT
>CAYZAF010000412.1:0-1697 GCA_964476435.1 uncultured Syntrophaceae bacterium | reverse complement strand
GAGCCTGATGGCGCCGTCGAGGAGGCTGTACTGCGTATGGAGATGGAGGTGGACGAATTCGCTCATTTTACTCCCACTCTATGGTGCTCGGCGGCTTCGACGATATGTCGAGAACCACCCGGTTGATGCCCGGCACCTCGTTGATGATCCTCCGCGAGATCACGTCGAGGTTCTCGTAAGGTATACGGGCCCAGTCAGCGGTCATGCCGTCCGAGCTTTCGACTGCGCGCACTGCTATGACGTGGGCGTAGGTCCGCTCGTCCCCCATGACCCCTACGGTCCTGACTGGAATGAGGATGGCGAAAGACTGCCATATGTGGTCGAAGCCCTCCTTCCTCTCTATCTCCTCCCTCACGATCTGGTCCGCTTCCTGGAGCATGCGCACCTTGTCCCGCGTCACTTCGCCGATCATCCTGATCGCAAGCCCCGGCCCGGGGAAGGGCTGCCTGTGGACCACGTGGTCAGGCAGGCCCAATTCCTTCCCCACGATGCGCACCTCGTCCTTGAAGAGCTCCCTGAGCGGCTCAATGAGCTTGAGGCGCATCCTCCTGGGGAGGCCTCCCACGTTGTGGTGGCTCTTGATGGTGGCCGAGGGGCCCTTAGACGAGACGCTCTCTATCACGTCCGGGTAGAGGGTGCCCTGGGCGAGGTATCGCACGTCGCCCAGCCTCATGGCCTCCTCCTCGAAGACCTTGATGAATGTCCGTCCGATGATCTTACGCTTCTTCTCCGGGTCCCGCACACCCTTCAGGGCCATGAGGAACCTCTCCTCGCCGTCGACATACGTGACGTTGAGATGGAGGCGGTCTTTGAAAAGGTCGAGCACTTCCCCTGCCTCGTTCTTCCTGAGCACGCCGTTATTCACGAAGACGCACGTGAGCCTCTCCCCGATGGCCCTGTGGACGAGGGCAGCCGTGACCGACGAGTCGACGCCGCCGCTCAATGCGCATACCACTCGTCCGCTTCCCACCTCTTCCCGTATGCGGCCTGTGGTCATCTCGATGAAACTGCGAGTAGAGAAGAGGCCCTTTGCCTTGCAGATGTTGTAGAGAAAGTTTCTCAGCACCACCTTGCCCTTGGGCGTGTGGTGCACCTCGGGGTGGAACTGGACGCCGTAGATGGTACCCGATGCGTTCCTGATGGCGGCAAAAGGGGAGTTCTCCGAGTGGGCCAGGGCGTGGAAGCCGGCCGGCATGGTCATGATGCTGTCCCCGTGGCTCATCCAGATGGTGTCTTCGTCTTCCATTCCCTCGAGAAGCGGGTCCGCGTGGTCGAGGAAAAGATGGGACCTTCCGTACTCGCGCTTCTGTGAGCGCTCGACCGCGCCTAGATGGAGCTTTGCTATGAGCTGTATGCCGTAGCAGATGCCGAGGATGGGCACGCCTAGGTCAAAGACAGCGGTGTCGCACACGGGTGCATCCGCGTCGTTCACGCTCGCTGGTCCGCCCGACAGGACAATGCCAGTGAGCTTGAGCCGCCTTAAGCGGCCAGCGCTCACATTGTAAGGGAATATCTCACAGTAGACGCCCAGCTCCCTTATTTTCCGCGCGATGAGTTGGGTGTACTGAGAGCCGAAATCGAGGATGGCGACGATTTCCGTATGGTAGTCGCGCACGTCGTTCATATCAAATTCCAGTTATTCAACCCTGTGATTCGAAAGCTTCTTTCTGATCATCACGTGTGCCCGGCATTCCCTT
>CAYZAF010000411.1:0-2837 GCA_964476435.1 uncultured Syntrophaceae bacterium | reverse complement strand
GAGTACGTCCTTGACCTTTTTCCCCGTCTGAAGGAGCACCTGAAAAGGCAGGGCGGATTCTTGAGCGGCGGGGAGCAGCAGATGCTCGCGATCGGCAGGGCGCTGATGGCCAAGCCGCGGATTCTCCTTCTCGACGAGCCGCTTTTAGGGCTCAGTCCCGCGTATCAGGACATCGTCATAGAGGGAACGAAAGCAATACGGGACACGAGGTCAGTTTCCATCATAGTGACGGAACAGTATGCGCGGCCTGTCATTCCGATCATCGACCGGGGCTATATCCTCGAGAATGGGTCGAGCGTGCTTTCCGGCACGAAAGAGGAGCTGATCGACAATCCCGACGTCAGATCCGCCTACTTCGGCGTCTAGGCGGGAGGCCAATGGATTCTTTGGAAGGATCGTATACGTTTTCGCTTTTCGACGCGATGGCCGCTCGGGTGCCCGGCAACACGGCCCTCTACTATCTCGGCGAGCAATATAGCTACGGCAGGCTCTCGAAGCTCATCGACAGACTCGCCGCGGGGCTTGTCCGGATCGGGGTAAGAAAGCAAGACCGGGTGATGCTCTACATCCCGAACTGCCCCCAATGGATCATCGCCAATTTTGCCATCAACAAGATAGGGGCTGCAACGGTCCCTGTCTCTCCCATTTACACGGCCTACGAAATAGCATACATGATCGAGGACGCAGGCATAAAGACCGTCATATGTCTCGATACGAACTTCGTCTATGTGCGGGAGGTGATGAAGAAGACCGCTCTCGAGCGCGTCATCGTCACCAATCTCGCTGAGCTCATTCCCGCGTGGAAACAGGTTGTCGGCCATCTCTTCGACAAGATCCCCAAGGGAAAGGTCGAGAAAGGAAAGGAGATCTATTCCTTCTCGGAGCTTATCAGAGAGCACTCGCCAAAACCCGGGAAGGTCGAGATCGACCCCGCTGCAGATCTCGCCTACATCATGTACACGGGAGGCACGACGGGCTTCCCCAAGGGCGTGCCGGGGAATCATTTGGGCGAGGTCTCCTACATAAGGGACGTGATGGACGACGTCATCGGCGATCACATGGCGCCTGGCGAAGAGGTGGTGCTCATGGTGAACCCCCTCTTCCATATCATGGCGAAGGGCTTCGCCATAGCCTTCGGCTTCAACTTCGGAAATGGCCTTGTCCTCATGCCAATGCCTGAGGTCGATGCAACGCTGAAAGCAATCGAGCGGTACAAGGTCGGCTGGATGCTCGGCGTTCCGGCCCTCTACCGGATGTTCCTTGAAAACGACCGCCTCGACCAGTACGACCTCAGCTCTCTGAAGTACTGCTACTGCGGCGGCGATGTGCTGCCTGCCGAGGTATTCAAGACGTGGAAAGAACGGTACGGCGTCCCCATCTATCAGGTATACGGATCGACCGAAGCCGGCCATGTAGCTTACAGTCTCCCGGACAGAGAGCCCAAAGCGACTGTCGTGGGCACACCCCTCAAATCAAGGAGATGCATCCTCGCTAATGCGGAATCGCTCGAGCTGTCAGCCCCGGGGGATGTGGGCGAGCTCCTCGTCACCTCGCCCTATACGATAAAGAGCTACTGGAACAAGCCGGAAGAGACAAGTCGCTCCTTCGTCACGATGGACGGCGACATCTACTACAGGATGGGCGATTTCATGCGGATGAACGAGGACGGAGAGCTGGAGTTCATGGAGAGGACTGCCGATACGATAAAGTACAAGGCGTACCGCATATCGGCCTCCGAGATCGAAGCGGTTCTCCAAGACCACCCAACGGTGATAGGCGCGTGCTGCGTGGGCATACCTGACGCGAGGGTCGGGGAGAGGATCAAGGCCATTGTGGTCCTCAAAGAGGATGCCAGAGGCGTCGGTGCCAGCGAGCTGACGAGGTGGTGCAGGGACCGGCTCGCATCTTACAAAATACCCCATTACATAGAATTCCGCGATATGCTGCCGAAATCCAAAGTGGGAAAGCTCCTGAGGCGAGAGATCAGGGACGAGGAAAAAAGAAAACTGACCAAAGAGAAGAAAAAAAATGGGTAGGCCGCCGGGAAAACGGGAAAGGGGAGGTCAGTTGGAACGTTTACCGACTTACGAGGGGTGCTTCTTCTGCGGCCGGGACTCAGACGGCCTGCACCTGAAGATAGAGCTTGGCGAGTCCCTCTGTTCGTGCGACTTCGTCATTGATGACAGGTTTCAGGGGTTCCGCGGCGTGCCGCACGGCGGCATCGTGAGCGGCATCCTCGACGAGATCATGTGGTGGACGGCGTTCATGGAAACGGGCGCGATATGCGTCACGTGGAAAATGGATGTCGAATTCCGGAGGACCGTTCTCTGCAAAAGAGCCTATAGGGCCGAGGCAAAATATCGAGGGGTCAGCCACGGAAACCACCTTGTCTCGGGAAGCATCGAGGATGACTCGGGAAAGGTCTGTACGAGAGCCAATGGCGTGTTCCGCGAGGCTAAAGATGCGAAGAAGGATGACTTCTTCCGAGATCTGGACTTTTCCAATGGGTCAAAAGAAGTGGAATCCCTGTTGCGGTCCCGTCTATTAGTCTAAGGACGAACTTAAGAGGGCTTTCACGGGCGATTTGCCGATTGCAAGCCACCTGTCTTTCCTATATACTCACTCGACCTAAGAAAGGCTGCGGGAGTTGGCCGTTGTCCATCGCCAGGGTAGACATTCTCGTGGAAAAAGGATCAGACGAGGCGCTCGATACGGAGTTCTATGCTCTCTCCGGGGGCATCTGGCTCGAAGAGCAAGGCGGGTCGCTGCTCATGAAATGCTATCCGCCGGACCCGAAAGCCTTTCTCGCGTACCTGCGCGCATCGCCGCTACGGCCA
>CAYZAF010000410.1:0-3530 GCA_964476435.1 uncultured Syntrophaceae bacterium | reverse complement strand
TCGAAAAATCGCTTCGAGCCAACCCCTCGATCGACGCGGCGAAGGCGGCCCTCCGTCAGGCGCGGGAGAGCGTCTCCGCTCAGAAGGGCTCCTACTATCCCCAGGTCCAGGGCGGTTACTCGGCCAGCCGCACCCAGGACTCGGGAACGATTTCACCGGTCCTCGCCTCCGGTCAGGAACCCTACTCCCTCCATACCGCCCAGGTGAACGTAAGCTTCGTACCGGACGTCTTCGGTGGCATCAGGCGTCAGGTGGAATCGTTGCAGGCGAATGCTGATTTTCAGCGCTTCCAGTTGGAGGCTGCCTATCTTGCCTTGACGTCAAACGTGGTGGCGGCAGCTATCCAGGAAGCTTCGCTGCGGTCTCAGATATCTGCAACGTCGAGCATCATCGAGATCGAGACGAAGATGCTCGAGCAGCTGCGCAGGCAATTTCAGCTCGGCTACGCTGCCGGACTCGATGTGGCCGCCCAGGAAGCGGCCCTCGCCCAGGTGGAGCAGACCCTGCCTCCCCTCGAGAAGCAACTGAAGCAGAATCGCGATCTCCTTGCGGCCCTTGCCGGCCGTTTCCCGAGCGAGGATCTGGAGGAGAAGTTCGAGCTTGGGGCTCTTACCCTCCCCCAGGACCTGCCGGTCAGCCTCCCCTCGAATCTCGTCTTGCAGAGGCCCGATGTGCGGGCGGCCGAGGAGCAGCTCCATTCCGCTACCGCCCAGGTCGGCGTCGCTATCGCTGCCATGCTGCCGAATATTACCCTGAGCGCCGACTGGGGCAGTACCGCTACCACAATGGGAGAGTTGTTTACCCCCGGGAATGGGTTCTGGTCCCTTGCCGCCGGTTTGACACAGCCTATCTTTCAAGGGGGGACTTTGCTGCACAGGAAGCGCGCTGCCGAGGCAGCTCTTGACCAGGCCGAGGCACAATACCGCAGCACGGTCTTTGCCGCCTTCCAGAACGTGGCTGACTCGCTCCATGCGCTTAAGTCCGATGCAGATAGCCTCAAGGCTGCGGCGGCGTTCGAGAAGGCTGCCAAACGGACCCTAGACCTTTCGCGCAGGCAGTTCGACCTCGGCTACGTCAACTACCTGTCGTTACTCTCTGCGGAAACAGCGTATCAGCAGGCAGTCATAAATCTGGCTCAGGCACAGGCCAACCGCTTTTCCGACACCGCAGCGCTCTTCATGGCTCTGGGAGGCGGGTGGTGGAACCGGCCCGGCGAGCATTGATAAAAATCGAGCCGGGATAGTTTCGGTGAGCGGGGCGACCGAGGCACTCCTTCCTGACTACTCGACTTGCCTTGTCGGCAAGGTTATGCAATAGTTGAAGACGAATAGGCTCATTGGCTCCGTCCCGACTGCAGATCTTGGGGGATGAAGGGAGTAGGCTGGCGTGGTATCGGTAATAATCGTCAGTTACAACACAAAGGACCTGACGAAGGCTTGTTTGAAGTCGGTGATGGAGAAGACTCAAGACGTAAACTTCGACATTTATGTTGTGGACAATGCATCGACCGATGGTTCGCCTGAAGAACTAAAGGAGGCATTTCCGGGGATCAGGATACTGGAAAACAGAATCAACGGAGGATTTGCCCGGGCCAACAATCAAGCGATAAGGGAGTCCCGGGCCGACTACCTTTTCATCCTCAACTCTGACACAATCCTGGTCAACAATGCAATAAAGATACTCTTCACCTTCATGGAGCAGGAAGAGAACCGGAACGTCGCATGCTGCGGCGGCTGCCTCTACGATGAAAACATGGTGCCCCAGACCTCTTATGGGAACTTCCCGTCTCTCACCGAGCTTGTCTTTCGGGTCCTCAAGCTTAAGAAGCTTTTTCCGAGATACTACCGAGAAAGGCTCAAATCCTCCACCGAGTACCATGGGACTTCGATACTTCAGGTGGATTATGTCACCGGCGCGGACATGTTTATCCGAAGGAGTGTCTTGGATCAGATCGGCCTTTTCGACGAGGATTTCTTTCTCTACTTTGAGGATTCGGAATTGAGCTGCAGAATGGCCAGGAGCGGGTACCGATCA
The DNA here is from genome assembly GCA_964476435.1 of uncultured Syntrophaceae bacterium. Taxonomy (GTDB): domain Bacteria; phylum Desulfobacterota; class Syntrophorhabdia; order Syntrophorhabdales; family WCHB1-27; genus CAVVNC01. The sequence goes on along the minus strand of CAYZAF010000410.1, from coordinate 1,496 downwards.
ATGGTTGTGCCGCAGGCAAAGATTATTCACCTCGCCGGCAAGTCGGCAACAGATGTCCCGAAAATGGAAAGCGCAAGAGTGAGGGAGCGGAGCAGGTTTCTGTTTTTCAGGAAGTGCTACGGGGCCAAGGCGGCTTTTCTTGCTAAAACCCTCTGCACTATACACTACGCAAGAAGGTTGCTGCCGGGATTCGGTAAGAAGAATTGGGAGATGCTCAAGATAACGTGGAAAGCGTGAAGGAAGGCACGTACTACAGCTATGAGCGGCGGGAGATGCTGGAATTCGTTCCTCCTCACGTGAGATGCGTCCTCGACGTGGGATGCGGGGCGGGCGCCTTCGGAAGCCTCTTGAAAAAGGCCTTGGGCGCCGAGGTTTGGGGCGTGGAGATCAATGAAACGGCTGCCCGGTCAGCGGGCGAAAAGCTCGACCAGGTCCTAACTGGCGATATAAATAGTATGATGGCCGTCATTCCGGAGGCTTATTTCGACTGTGTCGTCTTTAACGACGTCCTGGAACACCTCGTAGACCCTTACACCGTTCTCTTGTCCATGAAGAAGAAACTCCGCAGGGGTGGAGTCATCGTATGCTCGCTGCCCAATATCAGGTACTACAGGCAACTGAGGGAGCTCGTTGTCCAGAAACAATGGAAGTATCAGGATGCAGGCATACTTGACAGAACCCACCTAAGGTTTTTTACGGAGAGAAGCATCAAGGATATGTTCCAGAATCTCGATTTCGAACTGATCCTTTTTGAGGGAATGAATCCGGCAAGGTCAAAGAACCTGAGGCTCTTGAACGCGTTACTTCTCGGAGCCCTTTCGGACACCCGGTACCCGAAATTCGCCTGTGTCGCAAGACCCAAATAGAGGGGCGAAAGAACGCCTTGAGTGCGGCTTCTCAAGGGGCGACTAGTGGGCGCGACCATGTCAGGTGCTTTCAGCTTTGTTCAAGAAGCCTGCTACGTCGTTCGACAACATGAGCGGCATGAAGTCCTGGATTTTCCCTTCGTCCCAGTCCCACCACCGCACCCGGAGTAGCCGCCCAATGGTATCATCATCGTATCTCTTCTTTATCGGCCGCGCCGGATTTCCCGCCACTATAGTATAAGGGGCGACGTCTTCTGTAACTACCGTCCTTGCTGCCACAACAGCCCCATCGCCTATTGTGACACCGGACAGAATAAGAGCCCCCGAGCCAATCCAAACATCGTTCCCAATTACTACGTCCCCCTTGCTCCAGGGATGCCCCTTGAATTGGCGCGCCGAAGGCCACAAAGCGTTGAAAGGGTAAGTGGTGACCCAATCGGTCCTGTGGTGACCGCCAAGAAGAATCTCAACGCCGTTGGCGATGGAACAGTATGCCCCTATTTTGAGTGTCGAACCTTCATTCCATGCATATACCCGCAAATCCGTCCCGTAGCTATGCTTTCCGATCTCGTACTGAGGGAAACGCTCCTGGATCGTCATGTCTCGTTTCCTTTTTCTCTTGAAAAGCAT
>CAYZAF010000409.1:0-4174 GCA_964476435.1 uncultured Syntrophaceae bacterium | reverse complement strand
CATTCCGACGAAATCATGATCTATCACGAGGAATCTCGGGGTCGAATAGTCTAGGATGTCCTTTATCTCTCCCAGTCTTAGATGATTGTTGTAAGGGCAGAAGGTGGCTCCGATCTTCGCCGCTGCAAAATATAGTTCGACAAATTGATGGCAGTTATGGGTGAGGACGCCGATCCTATCTCCCTTCCTTGCCCCCAGAGCGAGAAAAAAATTGGCCAGACAGTTCACCCTCCCATTTAGTTCCTTGAACGTAAGGGTGAGACCCTCTGATACGATCGCCATTTTTTCCGGAAACTTGGCCGCATTTCTCGATGGCAGATCACCAATGGTCATCGCTTTTGCTCCTTCCCGTGGCATACAAACCGAGCCAATGGTCTCCTTCAACGGTTCCTTGGCCCCCCTTTAGCGCTAAAGGGCCTCGGAACTCCCTCGAGCGAATATGAAACCGTGCCCCTTTGATCGCGCCCTTTCTACCGCCTTCTTGCTGCCATCTCTTTGCGCAGTTGCTTCGTTGCTTTGGCGTCGATCGCGACACTTTCCGGGTTCTTGTTGTCCTTCTGCGTGAGGACCACCCCGTAAACGTCGCGAGCCCTCTCTATCGAGAGGAATCCGTCCCTCACGTTCAATCTCACCCGCTCGGGATCCCGCTTCAGCGGGTTCCCCCATCCCGCGCCTCCGCTCGATCGTGTGACCAGGACGTCACCCGGAAACATGTCAGTCATGTCCATGGTTCTGTACAGCTCCTTTTTCTTTGTTCCCGCTCTCACTATGTACATGCTTCCGAGCTGGGCAGGAGGAGCACCAGCCATGCCGGGCGGAGGATGGACGGCGCCATCGCAATCCCCTGACATCAGAACCGTGCGGGACCCAGGGGCAGCAACGCAGAGACGATGGGAATACGTTGCCCTGCCGCTCGTAAATTCTCCAGGCCCCTCAGAATCCTTCGCTATTTCGACGATTTCGAAGCGAAAGGGAAAGGCCAGTTCGCATTCTTCAACTGACCCCCGCTTAAGGGCGCCCGAGTGTATGCTGCCTGTCTCGCCGTCCCAACCGTCAAAGCCTTTGCAGGCGCCCGTCCCGCCCTCTTCAATGAAGGGCGCTGCGAAGTACTCGAGATCGTGGCCGGTCCGCGGATCCATTGTGGGCACGTGGCCTGCGACATCTGTGGAAAAATGGCGTGCGCTGCAAGCCTTTGCTCTGTCCGGGTCGGCTTTGCCAAGGGCCATTGCGCACGCCTCGTAGATGGCGTCGGCGCAGCTGCAGGCGCATCCGCCGTAAGTATGGGGACGCGTCGGATTGACGACCTTCCCTTCCGGGGCAATGATGTGAACCGGTACGCGCGCGCCGTGATTGTGGGGAATGCTTGGGTCGATGTGCAGAAAGAGGGCGAGATACGTGAAGGCATGGGTATTGCCGAGGGGGCTGTTGACAAAGTCCACCTGGTCGTCGCTCTCAGAGAAATCGAAGGTCATTTCGTCGCCTTTTACGGTCATCTTGACCCGCACCCACACCTTTTTGTCAGGAACGGATCCATCCCAGTCAGCAGCCGATTCTCCGTAGTAGGTACCGTCGGGGATCGCCTTGATCTGAGCGCGTGTTGCAATCTCGTCCCTCTTGATGATTTCTGCCACGCAGGCCTTCACGATGTCCAACCCATATCTATCAATCAGCTGTTCGCCGATCTCTTTTTCCATCCTTCTTATCGAGCCGTAGATCAGCATGTTATCGGAGCGAACGGCGTTAGGGGTTCTCACATTGTTGAGAATGACCGAGTATGTCTCCTCGGAGACCACGCCTTTCTTTATGATCTTCACCGGTGGAATATTCAACCCCTCGGCGATACAGTCATAAGCCCTTGGGAAATAACTCCCGGATAGGGCGCCTCCGCTGTCAGACTGATGGGCCCTGAAATGGCAATAGAAGACCAACTCGTCATGCCAGTATATGGGAAGAAGAAATGTCCAGTCGGGAAGATGGCCGCTCCTTACCCTGTACGCGTCATTACCGATGACCATATCTCCCTGGTCCAGCTTGCCGAAGATATCGAGTATCAGGCGCGTCGGTATCTCTGCAAGCAGGCAGTGGCAGGGAATGAACTCTACTGAGGTGACGATCTCAATCTGCGGCGTGAGTATGACGGGTCCCATGTCCCGCGCCAGGCCCATAACGTAGCTTTGAGAAGAGTGGACAACCCTCTCACCGCATTCGCGCGTGAGCGTCAACAGCCTATTCCAAACCACCGTAAGGGTGGTCGGATCGACTTCTGTATGTTTTGTTGAGGACATCGTGGCACCTCCCTTTTCAGACAGTAGTGTAGTTTCCAAACCGATCGACCTTCATCTTGAACCGCGGTGGGATGACGACGTTGGTCATTCTCTCTTCGACGATGCAGGGACCTTCAAGGATGTTATCGCTCAGGAGCTTGTCACCGTCATAGATCCTGGTTTTTACGAAGGTCTTGCTCTCTTCGAAGAATGCGTCCCGCTCTCCCTTCTGCGCGTTGCGGGGGTTCTGGCTGCCTTTGCCCGTTTCCTTTGCCGCCACTTTTGGCATGATGCCGATGGCCCTCAAGCCGAACGCCCTGAATTCGACGGGATAGCTTTGGTCGCTGGAACCGTACAGTTCTCTGTGTCTCTGGTGGAAATTGGCTATCCCTGCGGCGATTGCGGCATCATTTATGGGTCCTCCGGGCCACGACACCTCCACATCCCTGAATTGACCCCAGTACCTGATCTGCATCGTCCGTTCAAGGAGCCGGTCTTTTTTTTGAATGCCCTCTCTCTCCAGCACCTGAAAGGCCTCGCGCTCCATCTCCTCGTAGAGGCCTTTTACTTTATTGAAATTGAAGTTGCTCGTGTCCGCGTGATAGAAGCGAGTAAAATCATGAATCAGGTTGACCTCTAACATACCGAAAGCGCAGTAAATAGGGGCATACTTGGGGATGATTACCTTGGAAATGCCGAGTTCCTGGGCTATTCTCAATGCGCATGCGGGTCCCGCGGCCCCTCCGGCTACGATAGCGAAAAGCCGTGGATCGTAGCCCCGTTTCGTGAATGTGTGGGAAACGGCGTCTGCCATGACCGAGTTGCTGACCTTGAAAATGGCAGCTGCCGCATCGACGACCCCCATGCCGAGTTGATCTCCAATCTTCTTTACTGCTTTCTCAGCCAGGTCTTTTCTCAGCTTCATTTCACCGCCGAGGAAGAAGTCGGGGGAAATGTAGCCAAGAATCACGTCAGCGTCGGTGACGGTCGCGCTTTCTCCACCCAGCCCGTAGCAGGCAGGTCCGGGGTCTGCGCCGGCGCTCTTCGGGCCGACGCGCAACGTATTGGAAGAATCGATCCACGCGATGCTCCCCCCGCCTGCGCCGACACTGTCAACATCCACTACCGGCAGAGAGAATCTATGATCTGCGATCAGGCTTTCCGTCTTCGTGACGAACTTGCCCTGGTCGACGATGGCAATATCGAAACTCGTACCTCCCATGTCGATGGACAGGAGATTCGACAATCCGTGCAATGATCCCACTGCAAGGGCAGCCGGGGGGCCCGCAGCGGGACCGGAGGTGGCAAGGCTGGCTGGGTTCTCTGCTCCGATCTCCGCCGTCTCCACCCCGCCGTTATTCTGCATGAAGAGCAACTGGCCTGCAAAGCCTTCCTTCGAAAGGAAGGCGGTGAGCGTGCCTATGTAGTCTGCCACCGAAGGGGCGGTATAGGCGCTGATCACAGCGGTACTGGTTCTCTCGTACTCGCCAATGGCGGGAAGGATTCTGTGGGAGAGCGTTATGTGGGCGTCCGGATAATGGGTCTTGATGATCTGTGCGATTCTCAGCTCGTGCTTAGGATTGAGGAACGACCAGAGGAGCGCCACCACAATGCTCTTCACTTTCAGCCTCTTGAGATACGCCAGAGCTTTGCGAACGCTTGCCTCATCAAGGGGCTTGACCACATTCCCCTGCGCATCGACCCTTTCTTTGACACCCACCGATAGGTACATGGGCACGAGCGGCTCGGGAAAAGGCCTCCTCCAATCATAGATGTTATCCCTTATCACCCTCCGCAGCTGCAGGACAGTTCTATGCCCCTCCGTAGCTATGATCCCAACTTTTGGACCCTGTCGGGTGATGATGACATTCGTACCCTGAGTCGTTCCGTGCACGATCGTTCCCACCCTC
>CAYZAF010000408.1:0-2985 GCA_964476435.1 uncultured Syntrophaceae bacterium | reverse complement strand
TCGTGCGGGTGGAGGACATGCTGAGCGGGGAGGTGCGCGAAATCGAGACGGACCTCGTCGTGCTCGCCACGGGCGTCAGGCCCCGCAGGGGAACGACGGACCTGTGCAACGTCATGTCCGTGGAGACAGACGAGTACGGGTTCATCAAGGCCGGCTCCTCCTCTGCCCCGTCAGCGACGAGCAGGGAAGGCATCTTCGTCTGCGGCATGGCCTCGGGTCCGAAAGACGTGCCCGATACCGTGGCTTCCGGGGGCGAGGCAGCCTCGAGGTGCATGGAGTATCTCAATCGATGAAAACGGGTATCTTCATCTGCCACTGCGGTCACAACATCAAGCACACGGTCGACGTGAAGCAGTTGAGCGACTATTTCAAGCGATACATGGGCGTGGCCGTGGCAGAGGACTACCCTTTCGTCTGCTCGGAGCCAGGTCAGGACATGATCGCCGAGAGCATCGAGAAGCACTCCCTCGACCGGGTGATCATCGCCTCGTGCACGCCGTCGCTCCACCAGGAGCTTTTCAAGGACCTCCTGAAGAAGTCGGACCTCAACCCCTTCCTCCTGCGAAGGGTGGGCATAAGGGAGCACTGCTCCTGGGTCGGGGACGACATCAACGGGAACACGGAGAAGGCGCGGAGACTCATCCTGGCCGGCCTCTATTCCGCTGCCCACTATGTGCCCCTCGAGGAGAAGCGGGTGGATGTCGTCAAAACAGCCCTCGTCATAGGCGGCGGCATCTCCGGGCTGAGCGCTGCCCTCTTCCTGTCCAAGATGGGGATGCAGGTCTTTCTCGTGGAAAAGGAGGCGGACCTGGGGGGACACGTGAGGATGCTCAAGGACTACTGGCCCGGCCGGCAGGACGGGGTAGCGGTCATCGAGGCCATGAAGGAAGAGCTTCAGGCCAGATCGAACGTGGAGGTCTTTACCTCCACGACCATACGCGCTTTCGAGGGCTCTTTCGGGAACTATGCGGCTACTCTCGAGACGCCTGCGGGAGAGCGGCGCATCGTCGCAGGGGGGGTCATCGTGGCCATAGGCTTCACTGCCTTCGATCCCCGCATAAAGCCGGAGCTCGCGTACGGCAGGGACCCGCGCGTCATGACGACTCTCGATTTCGAGCGCGAGGGCAAGGGCCTTTCCCTCCCGGCAAAGCCGAGGGTAGCCATCCTCCACTGCGTGGGCTCGAGGGACGAGCAGATAGGGAAGCCTTACTGCTCCCGGGTTTGCTGCATCAATGCCCTGAGGGTTGCCGACGCAATAAAAGAGCAGTATCCAGACTCCTATGTAGAGTCTTTTTACATGGACGTGAGGGCCCATCCCAAAGGCGGCGAGGAATTCTACGAGGACACGCAGGAGAAGGGCGTGCTCTTCACCAGGGCAAATGTGGCGGAGATCATCCCGGGGAATGAGGCACTCATCGTAAGGGGCGAGGATACGCTATTCAACGAGCCCTTCGAGCGGGAGTTTGACCTTGCGGTGCTCTCCGTGGGCATGTCCCCGCCACAGGACAACCGGCACATTTCGTCTCTCCTCAAGATCAGCCTCGACAAGGACCGGTTCTTCCTGGAGGCCCACGTGAAGCTGAGGCCCTACGATACGGCCCTCAAGGGCATATTCATCGCCGGCGCCTGCTCCGGGCCCAAGGACATAGAAGACTCCATCAACCACGGCAGGGCCTCTGCGGTCAAGCTCTTCGGCCTCCTCAACCTGGGATACGCCTTCGTGGACCCCTTCATCTCCCAGGTCTTCGAGAAGAGGTGCAGCGGATGCCGCATGTGCGAGCAGGCGTGCGTGGCATCCGCCATTAAGTACGATGAGGCAAAGAGGGTCGTCCGGGTGGAGGAGGCAGCGTGCATGGGCTGCGGCCTCTGCGTGAGCACGTGCCCCTCCTCGGCAGTCACCTTGAAGGGGTTCGGTGATACTCTCCTCGATGAAGAGATCAGCGCATTCCTGGAGGCCATATGAAAGAAATGCTTTACTTGGGGCAGGAGGAGGAAGCATGACTGCGGAAAAGGTTGAGCAGAACCCGGAGATCATCGGATTTGCATGTTCCTACTGCACGTTCAAGGCCTCCGAGATGGCCGGCAGCCTGAGGATGAAATACACTGAGGGGGTGAAGCTCATCCAGGTGCCCTGCTCGAGCAGGGTGGACCCCGCCTTCATCATCAAGGCAATCATGGACGGGGCGGACGGGGTCTTCGTGGCCGGGTGCCACCCCGGGGACTGCCATTTCATCAAGGGAAACTATTTCACGAGGCGGAAAGTGGCAGCCTTGAAAGAAATGTTCGATGCCTTCGGCATGAAGGAGCGGCTGAGGCTCTTCTGGGTGAGCGCGGCTGAGGCGCGCCGCTTCGTCGACAAGGTAACGGCCATGTACAACGAGATAAAGGAATTGAAGAATGCGGGGAAAACGGGTTAGCAGCGCATCTATCGCCCAGAGCCTCAACCGGTTCCTGGAGGACGACAGGCACCTCTTACTGGCCTTCGAGAAGGACGCACGGGGAATGAATCTCCGGGCGTTCAAGGGGAAGGTGGAGGGTCTTTCCCTTTTCAACCCTGTCTTCTCCTCGAATAGTGCCCTCTACGTGCGTCGAATGTTCGCGAAAGGCACAGAGATCGTGCTCATGCTCAGGCCTTGCGAGATCAGGGCCTACGTGGAGCTGCAGAAGCTCTCACAGATGGAGCGGGAGGGCATGGTTGCCGTCTCCGTCGACTGCTTCGGCGCAGTATCGTCAAAGGATGAGGCAACGGAAGCGCCAAAGGAGGCGCAAGCCGAGGAGGGGCTTTTCAGGGATTTCACGCATGGGCGCTTCGCCTGCATGACGTGCAGGGAAAGGCGGGGGGTCGTGGGGGATGTGGGCGTGCGTCTCGATAAGGAAGGCGGCCTCTGGCTGTGCCCCTACACGGAGAAAGGCGAAGGATTCGCGTCCCTCTTCGAAGGGGAGACAGGCGAGACCGAGGCTGAGATGCTCCCTGAAGGCGCTTCC
>CAYZAF010000407.1:0-6514 GCA_964476435.1 uncultured Syntrophaceae bacterium | reverse complement strand
GTCACGTCAGGTGACTCCTTCGAGCGTTTCGCCAAGGGCGACACCTCGACAGGGTAGCGGGTGACGAATGTGGGCTGGACCAGCTTCTCCTCGCATAGCTTCTCGAAGATCTCCGTGATCGCCTTACCCTTGGCCATCTTGTCGATGCCCTCGATGCTTAAGGACCGGCCCATGGCCTTGAGCTTGTTCGCGTCGCCTGCCATGGCCATGTCGAACCCACCCAAGTCTCTCAGCGCGTCTTCCATGGTGATGCGCTGCCAGGGCCGGGCGAAATCGATCTGTCTGCCGTCATATTCCACTCTCGTGCCGCCGAAGAGCTTCATCACGAGGCCGCAGATCATCTCCTCAGTCAGGTCCATGAGGTCCTCATACGTGGAATAGGCCTGGTAGAACTCGAGCATGGTGAACTCAGGGTTGTGCTTCACGGAGATGCCTTCGTTCCTGAAGTTCCTGTTGATCTCGAAAACCCGCTCCAGGCCCCCGACGATGAGCCTTTTCAGGTAAAGCTCGGGGGCCACCCTCAGGTAGAGATCGAGGCCCAGGGCGTTATGGTGGGTCTTGAAAGGCTTTGCCACAGCGCCGCCAGGCGTGATCTGCATCATGGGCGTCTCCACCTCGACGAACGACCGCTCCACGAGGAAGGCCCTCAAGGCATCGATGATCCGGGCCCGCGTAAGGAAAACCTCGCGCACCTTGTCATTGACGATGAGGTCCACATATCTCTTGCGGTACCGCTCTTCCACATCCTTAAGGCCGTGCCACTTCTCCGGCAGCGGACGGAGCGACTTGGTGAGCAGTACTATGCGCTCGGCAAGGATGGTCAGCTCCCCTGTCTTTGTCTTGAATACCTTTCCGTCCACGGCAATGATGTCTCCCACGTCCAGCTTCTTGAATACCCCGTAGTCTGGTGATTTCAACATGTCCTTTCTCACGTAGACCTGTGTCCTCCCCTCTCTGTCCTGAACGTGGAGAAAGGTGCTTTTGCCGAAATCCCTGAATGCGACTATCCTGCCCGCAAAGGAGACGGAGGCGCCCTTTTTCTCCAGCTCCTCCCCGGTCAGGAGGCCGAACTCCCCGGCTATGGAGCTGCTGCCCGCAAACGTGCCCCTCTCCTGCGGATAGGGATCTATGCCGAGCTTCCGGAGGTACTCCTCTTTCTCCTTCCGCACATGGAGCAGCTCATTTATGGGTTCCATCGTCAGCCTCCAGCTCGATAATCACGTCATAGTCCAGCGTTCCCACGACCCTGCCCCGTCTGATCTGGCCTACCTCGCAGTCACCCCGGATGAAGGCGATGCCATCCACGTCAGGGGCCTGGAGCATGGTGCGTCCGGTCATGCCACTAGCCTCACATGCCTCGACAATGACCGCCATTTCTCTGCCCATGAGCCTCTTGAGGCGCCTTTTCGAGATCTCCCGCTGCATCTCCATGATGCGCCGGTATCGCGCTTTCTTTACGGCCTTCGTGAGGTGTCCCTTGATGCGGGCCGCGGCAGTGCCTCTTTCCCGGGAATAGGCGAAGGCGCCCAGGTTGTCGAACTCCCATTTTGCCACGAATGCGCAGAGATTGGCAAACGCCTCCTCCGTCTCCCCCGGATAGCCTACCATGACAGTGGTCCTCAAGGCCACGTCGTCAAAGCGCTCCCTGATTTTCCCGAAGAGCCTGTCCAAGTCCGATTGCGAATAACCCCTGTTCATGGATCGCAAAAGAAGGTCGTCCGAATGCTGGATGGGTACGTCGAGATACCTCACGATACGGCCATCCCCGGCAATGAGATCGAGAAGCTCATCGTCTATGCCTTTAGGGTGCAGGTAGAGAAGCCTCAGGAAGAAGTCGCCCCTCACTGCGAGAAGCCTCTTGAGGAGGCTTTTGATATGGGAGCCTCTGTCCCTCCCATAAGAGGTGATATCCTGTCCGATGACATTGATTTCCTTGAACCCCTCTCCCAGGAGCCGCCTCAACTCATCCTCCAGGGCTTCCGGGGACCGGCTCGCCAAAGGGCCCCTGATGGACGGTATGGCGCAGTAGCTGCAGCGATTGCTGCACCCCTCCTGGATCTTCAGATATGCGCTCGGCGCCTGCGTGAGCACCCTCCTGGGCAGGGCCTCGACTGAGACGGTCCCGGTCGCCGGGCCGCTTTTGTGGAAGCCCTTCTTTGCCACGAGGTCTACGATGTTCCTATAGGAGCCCCTCTGGAGGAAAGCATGGACCTCAGGAAGGAGCCCCTCCAGCTCAGATCCATACCGATCGACGAGACAGCCCGCGACGATCAGCCTGCGGCCACGAGGGCCGGCCTTCCTTGCCTCCTCCAATATGGTCTCTATGGATTCGCTGCACGCATCAGCGATGAACGCGCAGGTGTTGACGATCACGAGGTCGGCGTCCTCTGAAAGCTCGTAGCCCGCCTCGTCGAGTGAGCCAGCCAGGTGCTCGGAATCCACGAGGTTCTTGGGGCAGCCCAGACTCACGATCCTGTACTTCATCGCAGGAGGCACCCTTCCCGGCACGCCACACCCCTCCCTGTACAGTTTCCGCCTATGCCTACGACATGGCAGAGAAAAAAGTCGTACTTGAGGGGGTCTTCCGGGCAAAAGGCCTTGAGGGCCTCGGTGATCTGGCATGCCCCCTTCCACGACTGGGCCTTTTGATCAATCCAGCCGCAGCACGTGCCGATCTTGAAAAGGTTCGCGTCGAGGGGAATGATCAATGATCCTTTGTCCATGAAGTGCCACAGGCCGAAATCGATCCCGTCCCGCCTGACCATCCAGCGCGCATAGAGGTTCCACCTTTTGAGCGGGCTCGTTGGGGAGGGTCTGGGGAAGAAGAAGCGGAGCCTGTCGTCCCCCTTTGTAATGTCAAGCCCGGAAGCCCAAAGGGCCCGTCTGAAATCGCCCTCGTAGTAGTGCGCGATCATGCCTCCAATGCTTCCGAATCTCTCGGCTATGGCCTTCAGGGCCTCAAAGAGGCGCACGATGTCCGGGCCCTTGTGGAAGCGGTAGTACAGACCGGCGAGACGCGAGAAATCCCCTTCCCTGACGAATTGATAGGGGCCTCCGGCCATCCGTTCGAAGAGCTTTCCGAGGAACTGCAGAACCTGCTGCACGCGGCCGTAGGCAAATTGGGAGGCGATGAAGCCGGCCAGCTCTATGTCCTGCCCGTCGGAGAACCGGTGGAGGAAGGACACGGGATCGTTTTTGACGAGGGACCCGAGTCTGCCGGCCTCCCTTTCGTATATGCGCCGGAGGTCGATATTGCTATTCCTTAAAGCACGCCGGAGGGTTGATTCTCTCTTTCCACTCGAGGAGGTGCCGCTTAAGGAGGGATGCTGCATCCCTGGCGGCAGTCTTCCACTCGTCCCAGTCGGCCACATTGGGTTCCACTGCGCTGCCGGATATCTCCAGGCTGCGGAGGCGCTCGGCTATATTCTTCCTGATCCCCGCTTTCCTGGCCTCGAGCCCCTCGAGAAAATGGTCCTTGAAGGCCCTAGCCTCGTGCTCGAACGTTCCTCCGGCATCCGCTCCCAGCACCTCCAGAAGCTCGAAAAACCTGTCATTATGGACGGACACCTCAAATTCCTGGATGATGAGGTCTGCGAAGAGCTGTTGCTTTTGCCTCCTCTCAGCCCTTATGCCCCCATAGTCTTCGACAAACTGCTCCCGGTCGATCATGCCCTCAAGGAAGCGGCGCATCACAGCCCTCAGCCTTTCTTCGAGGTCTTTCTGCGCAAATGCCCTCTTCTCCTCATCGTCCATGACGAGGTTCTTCGTCCGCTCCATTGCGAGCTCTATGGCGCTCTTGATCTCAGCCACGATCATTGATCCATTTCAATAGTGCGCGCGTCGGTTTTGTCGTAGACTTGCGGGCTATATTCTACAACAGATGCGTCATCGATTCCATAGAAGATGTGCCAGCAGCGCTGCTTCAACCGAAGCCTGCTGCCCTTCGGAAGGAGGTGCTCTTCCCTCTCGCCGGTGTCGAGGTCGAGAAGGACCGCCCTTATTCTGCCGGCCACAACGTAGAAAACCTCTTCCTTCTTTTCGTGAAAGTGGCCTCCCCGCGAGAACCCTTCTTTGAGGGTGAAAAAGGCGATGTGCCTTGCCTCTTCTCCGTAGCAGATCTGAGCGAACTCACCCCTCTCTTCTTCCCACCTCTTCACCCCATCTATCTCTTTCGTCTCAGGGAGCATTTCCAGGCGCGCTTTCTCCATATTGGCCCATACTATAAGGTGAATCTGGTTAAAGATCAAGGCGGGGGCGAATGATAGCAGCTTTCCCATGGTAGTCGCGGCCCGGTGATGGATCAGGGGAAGATCGGCGGTCAGTCCAGGGAGGCTGTCCTTCTCTTCGTAGAGAGCACCTTCTCGACGGTTGTCTTGAGCTTCTCCATGCTCACCGGCTTTACGAGGACCTCGCGGATCCCTGCCCTGCGCACGTCGTCGAGGGGGATCAGGTGACCGTGTCCCGTTATGAGGATCACGGGAAGGTCATCCTTGATCCGGAGGAGCCTCATGGTGAGATCGGTCCCCCTCATACCGGGCATGATCTCGTCGACGATGACGATGTCGATGCCCTCCGGGCTCTGGGAGAAGAGATTGAGGGCCTCGTAAGGGTCGTTGCAGGTGAGACACCGATATTCCATCTCGGTCAGGGCGCTGCGGATGACCTCCGTGACCAATTCCTCATCATCCACTACGAGGATCGTCTTCTTTTCCGGTATGCGGCCCATGTTCATCAGGTAGATTATAGAATACTTAGCCCAAAGGCGCAAACGGCCATTCCCCTTGGTCCCATCGGCCAAGCATTGTCAGGAAAGGGAAAGGAGGGCGGACCTGCTCAAGGCGATGCGCGGCTCCGCACGGACTGAGAGGCCGGCCTTGGCAGCCGTCTCCAGGGTACGGGAAAAAGCCCGGCCCGTCACGTGGACAAAAGGCTCGGACAAAAGGAAGGTGGCTGTCGGCCTCAAGAGGTTCGCCACTTGCCCGAGGAAATGCCCCTGGTCAGGCACTTCGTGGACCATCCAGAAGGCGAGAACGAAATCCGCCCTCTCGTCGACGCCTATTGCGGCAGACGTAGAGAGATGGGTCTTGAGTCTATCCGCGAGACCCTGACGCCGCACGCGCCGGACAAGGCCTTCGAGCATGCGCCTTTGAACATCCACGGCTATCACCCTTCCCTTCTCGCCGACAAGGCTGCACAGGGCAGTGGTAAAGAACCCCTTGCCCGGACCGATATCAATGGCAGTGCTACCCGGCTGCACATAGGGGGAGAGGATTCGCACCGGGTTATGGAAGAGGCGCCGAACAGGATTATCGAAGGTGAAGCAGAGCCACGACGGGCACACCCCGGACCTCGCAAAGAGCACATCGAAGATACTCTTCATGGACCTCCCCTTGACCCATCGCTACCTCCCCATCCCATCCGCAAAGAAAGGCCGAGCTATCCCCCCTTGCAGAACGAAAAGGTGCGCAAAAAGACCTTGTCCCGGCAAGCTAGAAAAGGGCAAAAAGCCCCCAGCGACAGATCTTGCGGGCTCATTATAACACAACGGGTGCTCTACGGCCTGGCCCTTTTGCTTCTAGGGGCCGGCTGCTTTCGTCCTTCATCCCGGCCCCGAAAAGGCAGCGGATTCTTGACAGTTCTCCTCCCTCGCCTTTATAATCGAATCATGAGATCTGCCCCCTAACACATACTCGAGCCCTCTTGGGAGGCGCGAATGCTAAGAAGAATAAAGATCGACGGATACAAGTCGCTGACAGGGATCGATGTCAGCCTGAGTCCGCTTTCCGTTCTTTTCGGCCCGAACGCGGCCGGCAAGAGCAACTTCCTCGACGCCCTGCAGATACTCTCCAGGGTGGCTTCCAGCCGGACTCTGAAAGAGGCCTTCGAGCCGCCATACCGGGGCAAGCCTCTCGAATCGTTTACGTTCCCCGAAACGGGCGTCAGGGGAATGCTGGAGAGAGAAACCGCTTCCTTCACCATTGAGGCGGATATAGAGCTTTCCTCTGCTGTCATGGAAGCGGTGAACAGGCAGATACGGGAGATGAGGAAGACGAGCCAGCCAGATGAGCCTCCGGAGGCCTCGGATAAGCCGCAGTCCTTTGTCAGGGAGCGGTATCTTCGATACCGGATAGAGATCGAGATCATGCCCAGGTCCGGCATCCTCCGCGTGGCAGACGAGCATTTGACGGCGCTCACGAAAAAAGGGGAGGTCAGCGAAAAACGGAGCGTCTTCCTTGAGAAGATTGAAAACCGGCTGCACCTCAGGATGGAAGGTCAGGCCCACCCGATCCATTACGATTGCCACCTAGATCACAGCGTGCTCTCCTTGCCGCTCTACCCGCCTCACTACCCTCACCTCGTTGCCCTGCGCCAAGAGCTGGCGAGCTGGTTCTTCTTCTATCTCGAGCCGAGGGAGCGCATGCGGGCGCCAAGTCCCGTGAGAGAGGTGCGTCACATCGGCCTTATGGGTGAGGAGCTGGCTGCCTTCCTCAATACCCTCCGTACTCTGGACGAT
>CAYZAF010000406.1:0-2711 GCA_964476435.1 uncultured Syntrophaceae bacterium | reverse complement strand
ACCGTCCTGTGTACTCGGGTGGCCGCAAGCCCCGCCGGGCCTTACCATTACATGAAAGGAGGAGCTGAGATGACGGGTAGATTTCTCGCGAAGGGGTCGATGACGTCGAAGAAGAAGCTTACCCTTGCCTGTCTTTTGCTTGTTGCGGCCATTATGGCCATGGCAGCGAAAGGGGCCTTTCTCCAGGCTTCGGATCAGACCCCGAAAGGCGCCACAAAGGCAGCGGCCAACGGAGGGGACAGCACGTCGACGAAAGGGGCTGCGTGTGTCCTCGCCCCCCTCGCGATGCCGCCCACACCAAAAGAGATACCTGGCTACACGCAGCTCGATCCTACGACGGGCCTCCATGTGACCGGCACCATGAAAGAGATAGACGTCACGCAGTACAGGCTCGAGGTCATCGGAAAGGTAGCCCGTCCGTTGAGGTTGAGCTATGAGGAGATCCGCTGCATGCCGAGGATCGAGGCCCGCCCCACGTTGATCTGCCCCGGTTTCTTTAGCGATGTAGCCACGTGGGCTGGGACCCCCCTGAAGTACATCGTCGACCTGGCAGGTCCCCAGGAGGGCGCAAAGAAACTCCGCCTCACAGGGGCAGACAGCCACACCGCTACTCTCTCCCTTCCGGAGGCGACTAGGCCGGGCAACTTCCTTGCCTACGAGTGGGAAGGAAAGGCCCTGCCCAGACTGCACGGATTCCCGATCCGCGCTGTGTTTCCTGGCCGGGAAGGCAATCAATGGGTGAAGTGGGTGATCAAGATCGAGGTGCTCTAGGCAAACGGCGGCGAAAGAGGTGGCCGGTCCTCAAAGGACCTGAAATTCTCCCGCCGCGTTTTCTTTTCCCGCGTCTTTTTTCGACGCCGGGGCAGCCAGGTTCAGATGTTCATCCCACCGTCCGCCATGAAGATGCTGCCCGTGGAGAAGCTGCTCTGGTCAGAGGCGAGGAAAAGCACCAGTCGGGCGATCTCCTCAGCCCGGCCGTGACGGCCCAGGGGAATGGCACGGTTGAGCATCTCGGTGCCGTCCTCCCCGACGACTTCGGTGAGCCGTTCTTCGATCCTCGTCTGGAACGTATTGTCGATGGGCCCCGGGCCCAGGATATTGACGCGGATGCGCCGGGGCGCTGCCTCCTTTGCCACGGTGCGCATGAGTCCTATCAGCGCGTGCTTGGACGTCACATAGGCGCAGACGCCGGGGTCAGCGGTGACACCCATGATGCTCGACGTAATGATGATGGTGCCGCCGTCGTTCATGTGAGGCAGGCCGTACTTGCAGGCAAGGAAAGAGCCCCTCACATTTATCGCCATGACTGCATCGAAGACTTCCTCGGGAAACTCAGTTATAGGCTTTATGGCGCCGCTGATGCCCGCATGGCTGAACAACACGTCTATCTTGCCCCATTTTGCCACTGTCTGGCTGAAATACCGCTTCGTCTCCTCAGTGTCGGCGACGTTCGCCTTGACAAAGGCAAGGGCATCTTTGCCTGCCTTGAGACTGTCGGCAGCCCGGGCCAGGTTCTCTTCGTTGCGGCCGACGAGCATGACTCTCGCCCCTTCCTCTAGGAGGAGAGCTGCGCTCGCCAAGCCTATGCTGCCCGCTCCGCCGGTGACAACGCACACCTTGCCGTTCATGATCCCCATCTTCCTGGCCTCCTTGGCTGTATTGGTCGATTATGAATGAACAAGCTCGGCCATGTCAAGCAAAACTACGTCCGACAAGGCCGCTTCCCCTTTTCGCGCCGCGTGCTCTATGGCCATATCGATGCCCCTTGGGCGCTGCCCGAATTCCCGCGCCTTTGCTCACATTTTAGTCTCTAGAAGGCCTAGCTGCAAAGATAAGTGCGACCGTCGCCTGATTTGACTATCTTTATCGTCCCTAATGGTTTATACTAATAAGCGTTTGCATCAATCCTCCTTTTGCTTCTAAAGGTCGATTCCGATCTGTTAGCTTTTGGATGAAAGGATAAGGGTAGGGAGGCAGCATGGCGGGGGCAAGTCGAGTCTTGAAGAAGCAAAGGAAGGCGAGGAGCGGCTCTTAAGAGCAATGATCCCTTGGGCCGGTCGATTTTGCGCCGGAAGAAGTCAAGCCGCAGGAAGACAGGGGCGAGTGGGTGAAAGGAAACAGGAGATACTAGAAGGGAGGTTTCGTGGACATTTATGTTGAAGACGGTAACATCGAGAAAGCGCTCAAGGTTCTAAAGCGCTACATCCAAAGGGAAGGCGTATTGAAGGACGTCAAGCGAAAGTCTTTCTACGAAAAGCCGTCGGAACGGGAGCGGCGGAAAGCCAGGGAGGCGAGAAAGAGAAGGCTGAAGGTGGAGCGGAGGAAACACCGGTACGCGAAGGAATAGTAGGATAGGCCTTGGCCGGGGACGACAGATGTCGGCCTTTGATCGATGGGGGATGTGGCTTGTCACAGATAGGCCTTTTCACACGCCATGGATGTCTCTTGTGGGGCGGCTCCCACAATGCCCTTGACATCGCGCCGATCTTGTGCAATATTATATAAGAAGTTTACGTTTTTGCCGTAGGGACAGCCGCAAAGACATCTAAGCTTTGTGGCTTTTTTATTGCGGTTTCGTAACCTTTCAATTCTATGAAAGGAGGTATTCTGGCATGACGAAAGGAACGGTCAAATGGTTCAATGAGTCCAAGGGCTTCGGATTCATCACCAAAGAAGATGGCGAAGATATCTTCGTTCACCACACGTCCATT
>CAYZAF010000405.1:0-1779 GCA_964476435.1 uncultured Syntrophaceae bacterium | reverse complement strand
CGCTTGATATAGGGGATGACGAGTCCAAGCTGTTTACGCACGGGTATGACTACTGTTTCTTCACTGCCTTCCTGATGATGAGATACCCGTTCCTCGGACCGGGGAGAGCGCCCTCGATCATGACGATGTTCGTGTCCCCCCGCACCTCAATCACCTTAAGGCTCTGGACAGTGACCTTCCTGTTACCCATCTGGCCCGCCATCCTCTTCCCCTTGAGTGTTCTTCCCGGGGTCGTGTTCTGACCTATGGAGCCGCCGTGCCGGAAGAATTCATGGGTACCGTGCCCTCCGGGCGCTCCGGAGAAGCCGTGTCTCTTGATGACCCCCGCGTAGCCCTTTCCGATCGAGACGCCGGTGACGTCGACAAAATCTCCCGGCTGGAAAAGGTCCGGGGAAACCTCGCTCCCAGCCTCATACTGGTCGAGCTCTTCCGGGCTCAGGCGAAACTCCTTGAGCCTCGCCATGGGAGGTACGTTTGCCTTCTTGAAATGGCCTGCCAAAGGCTTGTTTACCCGGGAAGCCTTGGTGATCTCCTCGAACCCGAGCTGCACGGCAGCGTATCCGTCCGATTCAACCGTTTTTTTCTGCACGACCAGGCAGGGCCCCGTCTTCACTACTGTGACAGGAATTATTGCGCCATTCTCCCCGAATACCTGCGTCATGCCAAGCTTCTTCCCGATAAGCCCGATGCCCATTTCATCACCTCCGGAGAGTATAAGTATAGTCAATAAATGGGCAAAGTCAAGGGCTGGCCGGACGAAATGTGGAACAGGCGCCCGCTGGCAGCTTTCGTGCATTCGGATGAAGCTTGTGGGATAGGGCTTGACGATTCCGTGACATCCTTCCGTCATGGCCATGGCGGCATGAGGTCCCCTGGGACGGACGAGGGGCGCCCATGAAGGGCCTAGCCGCTTCTTTTTCGTCCATCAACGGCAATTTTGCTCAACGAAAGGAGAGGAGCCATAGGCTGGCACGGGCGTTGCATCACGGCCTATCACCACATACTCCGTGCCGAAAGGGAGCAACATGATATATCCCATACCGCCCCTCCCGTTTCCCTCCTTCGAATCCGACCGCTCCGGCAGCGGTACATCGGCCTTAGGCGGGCAGGGGTCGGACTTCCTCGATGTTCTCGCCCGCACCATGGCGGAAATGGAGGGCACCAAATCGCCCCTATCTTCCTTGCTCGGTCCGAAGACGCTGCCGCCCTACTTAGCGGATTTCAGTCCGAGGGAGCCGGCAATCGAAGACAGCCCCATGAAGGAGGTCATCCGATTCGTGATGAAGCAGGAGGGGAGCCGATACGTGGCCCGAGACGGCGGCAAGGAGTCGTCGAAATACGGTGTCCTGCGGGCCACGGCCCGCGGGTACGGATACGAGGGAAGCATCAGGAATCTGACCCAAGCCGACGCAGAAGCGATATACGAGAAGATGTGGAAGGAATCGGGAGCCGGGAAGCTCCCGCGCGACCTTGCCATAGTCCATTTCGACACGTACATCAATAGCCCCGCCGCGGCCAGGAGAATGTTGAAGGCCTCGGGGGGAGATACGGAGACTTATCTCAACCTTCGCGCGCAGCGTTACATGCGTCTTGCCTCGCGGAGACCGGAAAGATTCGGAAAATATGCGAAGGGCTGGATGAACCGGGTCGAGCGCCTGAGGTCCCTGGTCGCCCAGAGCGGCAGAGCCCCTTCGACAGAGGCAGCCACCTAACGTGGGAAACCAACCCGCTCTTTTTCTCTTTCCCCGTTTTTCCCCTCCCCTTTGTTGAAAGGCAGGG